>NZ_WHOC01000014.1:0-2848 GCF_013141785.1 Paenibacillus germinis | reverse complement strand
GTGTAGGCTATTTGATCATGTTCTTTTACAGGTTCAAAGCTAAACTCAACTGAATATAGGGTATAAAAAATATAAAGGGATATAAAATTAACGAGAGATATTAAAACACCGTAAAACATAGAAAAAATGATCTTGTCTTTAATTTCTACTTGATAAGATTGTGCAAAACTAAATATCATGAGCAAGGCTAGAATCAAAGATAAAATAGGAGAGATGGGAATAACCAGATACAGGTAATCAAGCAACCCAAACATAATGAAATAAATGAACCGGTTATGTTTTTTAGCTGATTTATCAAACACCGAGTTAAAGAAAAAATTAATTTGAACGCCCATCACAAGTATAATACTAAAGACAATAGGAAAATTATTTTGAATCATATCAATCGACCTTCATAATCATAAATTTGGTGTAAGTATCTTTAACCTCTTTAATTTTAGAACGACCTATGGGTAATTCCAACCCATTGGACATTAAAACAACTCCGCTAGCAAATTTCTTCACATGAAGCAGATTAATAATAATAGAACGATGGATTTGCAAGAAGTTACAGCCTTTTAAGGCCAAAGCATAATCTGAAATGATGCCTTTGCTTTCATAGGTTTGATTAGTGGTCGTAAAATGTAGTTTGCTTTTTATAGTTAAGCTTTTGGCAGCTTCAATACTAATGAGGTCATCATATTTTAAAACGATTTCTTCATAGGTTGACTTGATAACCATAAACTTTTTATCAAGTGCTTGAAAGTATTGGCATATCTTGATCATTTTCTCCTCCAAGATCGAAGGAGCAATGGGTTTTATCAAATACTGGAATGTCATGACATCAAAACTTTCAACCATATATTCAGGATAGCTTGTCAGAAAAATAATTTGTTCATCCAGGTTATTTAACCCTCTTATTTTTCGGGCTGTTTGAATCCCGTTCATCCCCCCCATTTCAATATCCAAAATTAAAATATGGAATGGAGTTTCATGGCGCTCATAATCGGATACCAATTGCTCTCCCGAGCCGAATAATTCAATTTCAAAATCTATATTTGTCTTTATCGACAAAGTAATTAGGATGCTTTTAACAAGCTCTCTTTGTTTTTCCTCATCATCGCAAATAGCCACTCTATACAAAAATGATACACCTCTCATTTCCAGTACCTTTATTCTAAAACGCTATATAAGCATGATACAACCTTTTGACCTTGTATAGATAGCTTTTGGATGAAATGCAAATTAAAATCCCTCAACACCAAATGAACGAGCTTCTTTTCCGGAGGTGTTTTGAATGTCTTTTTTATAACATCCATATGGAGTTATGTTATAAATTTTTACTAGAACAAAATTCTACTGACAAATAATTCAAATGGCTCATCACGTTATCCTGCCCGTCAATGATCTGGTCACAATCCGGTTGGGTGTTGCGTATATCTCCGACTGAATCTGCTTCCTGCTTAGATGGAAGTGCAATTAAAAATACTTACAAAATCTGATATAGTCTTAATAGATAACATAAACACTAAGGGTAAACCTCCAATTAGAAGGAAGTATTAAACAATGTATGTAAAAATGGTTATGCAGGAGCTTGAAGCTCTCGGCAAGAAACGAACCAAGAAAATGTACGGATCCAATGGCGCGCACGAACCGCTTTTTGGCGTGGCTGCATGCGATATGAAGCCCATCGCCAAGAAAATTAAAATAAATCAACCTTTGGCTGAGCAGCTTTACACCACAGGGAACTACGATGCATTGTACTTTGCCGGCATAATTGCAGACCCAAATGCAATGACTGAAGCGGATTTTGAGCGTTGGCTGGATGCGGTTTCCCGTTACTTGAACAGGCTGCCGATTACCGGCAGCCTGTTTTATTATTGAGCTATCGTTCTGCGTTAGTTAAATGTTTATTTCTTATTTCAATTTGAATGTTACAATTCTGAATATCGATAAACTTTACTAATAATGCTATTTTATTCTCTGAATTAACTCGCTTCCAGTAAAAGTCGGCTATTTCGTGTATTGAATCAAATAGCGGTACCTCAAATGGCTCACCTTCAAATGGCTTTAAAGTGCCATTTTGTTCCGATTCGTACGTATGAATGCAATGTCCTGTGCCATTTTTAAACTTACTGAAGTGATAACTATTTCGCAAGCAAACTGAAGGATCATTATCATGAGTTTTTAAAATAGAGAGACTGTATTGTTTTGTGTTCGTGTTAACTACCCCTGAGATTCTCGGCGTATAGTGTGGTACATCCGGCTCAAACTCTCGCAACATCAAAGATTGTTCAAATGTCCTATTATTCTGTAGTCCTTCATAAATGGTTTCAGTTTGATCTCCATTCGTTACGATATGCACGTCTTCCCAGTGACGAATTGGATAATAAATGATGAGTGAGGGATCTTCCACTTTAGCTGGATCGAATGCTTGGTTCCTCACATTTGTGCCATCCAACTCAAAAATACGATTGCGACTGTTCGTACTTCTCCCCATAATCCAATATACTTGGACATAATGCGATCCGGAAGGAGTCATTCCCAAGATAAGAGTTCTACCCGGATAAGGATTTTCAAACAAATTCCTTTGAAATGTATTAATAAGCCTGTCCTCCTTCAAAAGTAAACATAAAGAGGTAAGGGGAACACCCCTTACCTCTGCCCAGGCGTACGGCTAGTTAGACCACATGCTCCCTCACGGTTCACCGCGTGCGCCAGTTACAAGTGATCATTAAATTATTACCATATTACCATTTTTTGTAATGTCCCACAATATTCTTTTAGCACCTCTCACCACGTTATACTGCCCGTTAGCTCAACGAAGGGCTGCCTAAGCGGCAGCCCTTCCAATTTTGAACTATAAGTT
>NZ_WHOC01000082.1:0-123414 GCF_013141785.1 Paenibacillus germinis | reverse complement strand
CTGCCCGTTACTTCAAAAAACAAAAGAGGAGCTGCCGCCAAGCAGACTCCTCAACTATAGTTACCCATTTTCCAAAAACTTTTCCGTTACTTGTTACACGGTTCTCTGTAACGGCAAGTTTAAGGCCACTCTTTGTAGGATGGCCTTCTCTTTGTGAAATACGTTCCATCCTTTATCCGGAAGCTGATTTACTTATAAATGTTGAAGGCCTATGCGATTGCCTTCACTGTCTAAAAACATTCCCAAATATCCTGCGTTATTGCCCGTATTGGTTTTCTCCATGATCACTTGTCCACCCGCTTCAGGGACCCTTGAAAGAATGATGGCCAGGTCTGGACTTCCGTCAAGGTATATCGTGACCCCATCGACAGATGGCTTACGATGGGGACCCTTCACTAACGCCCCTCCGTTGTACTGTTCCTGGACCGGGAAAAACGCGTATTCATCATCCCCTATGGGCATCGACTGCATATCCATTCGAAAAATCCACCCATAGAACGTTTTGGCCCGTTCCATATTCGACACCGGAATCTCCACCCAAATAAACAAACGTTGCAACATTTTCAAACCTCCACTTTCATTCAATTTGCCGTTCAGAAATATAGACGAACGAGCGGCCGCAAAATCATCGGTTCACCGTAAAATCCATACTCGCGTCCAAACATGTCGGCAAACCAAACCGGGCAAATAAATCGGTGTCAATGAAATGATGGATATGCGCGATCTTTCCATTTTGAATCTCGAGGATATGTATGCCCCATGGGACCAAGACCCCATCGCGTCCGGCTGGAACATACTGTGCAAAGGCGGGACTATTGCCATTAGAGCGTACAGACACCAAACGGGAACCCGTGCAATGGCTGCTTGTTGTTTGGTAAAATGATATCATTTTCATTTTGCCGCACACCCACATCACAAAAGGCGGCATAGACAAGCTGCCACTCTCGTGGAACAGCGCCAACAACTTTTCGATGTTGTATTGTTCGAATGCTTCTACATAACAAGCAAGAAGTCGTTGGTCTGCATCGACGTCCATCTCTCGTAGCGCATCAGACCGAAGATTCGCTTGCGTTAGCGTCGCCCTCGCTCGTTGCAAAGCGCTGTTGACGGCCGCTACGGTCATACCCATCGCATCCGCCGTCTGTTTGGCCGACCATCGGAATACATCGTGCAGAATAAAAACGGCGCGTTGCCGAGACGGCAACGTTTGCAAAATCGCGATAAACGATAATCGAATGGTTTCCCTGCTAACCGCGATATCAGCTGGGTCGCCAGCGGTATCGGGAGCCGGCCATATCCAAGCAGATCGAGGCAAGTTGTCCCTGGGTTCCACGATAATAGAGGCAGGATCGGACAAGTCCATCGGAAGCGCCCGACGCTTTGCATGCCTGAGCTTGTCTAAACAAACATTCGTCGCAATGCGATAAATCCAGGATCTGCGAGAAGAGTCCTGTCAAATCTGGTCCCAGCTCTGCCATACACGGAGCATGGTATCCTGTACTGCGTCTTCCGCCTCAAAAATGGACCCCATCATCCTGTAACAGTATCCAATAAGTTCGGAACGCAACTCCTCAGCCATGTCCAACTCCCCATGCTTTTCGCTCATTCTAGTATCCCCTACCTTTCTTGCCCCACCAAAATCGGATTGGAATGGGTTACAATAACTCGTTCCATTATTATCATTCTAGCACATTGTATGATAATCAATTTTTACGCTTTTGCTAATAAACTTGCCGTTTCGCGTGGTACGGTTCTACGTAATGTATTTATGCAAACTCATCGAATGCTAAACAGACTCTTCCAACCCATGGATTAAAATTGAGTGCAAACTTATTAATTACGCAAGCCTGCCCGTCCCTTAAATGAACTAAAAAAGGAGCTGTCCACGAGGCAAGCTCCTTCACTATAGGTCCTCGCTAGTTGAATAAACTACAAGCTACCTGGTAAACCATGCAGATACATATTTATACAATCTGTACTCTGTTTTAATGCATTAATTGTTTTTTGAGATAATGTTTCTTTCTCTACTCTTATAAAGCCACATGAACTCACTCAATTGTTAACTTCATTTTCCTGCCTCCGGTAATTTCGAATCCATTATTTTCATAAAACGAGACAGTACTATCGAACTCTGGAAGAGGTGGAGTAGCAACTTCTAAACGCTTCCAATATTTACCTCCCCCATATTCTTTGGCGGAAAATAATAATTTTGAGCCAACACCCTTTGAACGATATTCTGGGTGCACATAAAATTCTTGAATTATTCCAAAGTTTCCATTTGCATATAGCGAGTAACTTTCACACAAAGATAAAAAGCCAATGGTTTGCTCGTTATTTTCATCAATTGCCTTAAATACTTTATAAATTCCTGACTCCAGATAATGTTTACATTTATCCATTGTACCTGAAACTATAAATAAATTTGGTGAGCTATTAGTCCTTAAACAAATTTCTTTTATTAAGTGTTCAAATAGTTCGGTGATAATAGGAAAATCGGATATTGTAGCTTCTTCGATTCGTAGCATTAGCAAACCTCCTATTTTCAGAGTAAATATAATCCAATTCGGAATTGAATAATTATACAAAATTATTTATTATTATTCAAACATTTTCAACATGCTTGCTTAGTTTTTCTGCCGGTTAGCTGAGAAGGTTGCCGTTCTATGTTGTCGGCATGGTAAAAACAAAAAAACGCCTGATTGCTCAGGCATTCACTTACCGTTCATGATCAAACAATCTCCTCAAGCTCATACAGCGATGCTTCCCTGTTGCGAATGATTCGCCGCAGCAAGGATGCCATGTCACGCGTGATGTCTCCCCGCTCGAAAAACACTTGCACCGCATCGCGCTCCGCCTGTATGGCGATCCAGTGGAGCTCGCGTCGGCAATCGTTGAACGACGCATCCTTGCGCCGCGAGCCGAAGGTGAATCTGCGCAGCCTATCCAGCATTTGCTGGTAATAGTCCAGCACGCCTTCGGTTGCATCATCGCTTTGGAGGGCGCAGCGTTTGGAGAATTCATCGACGACGGCTTGGCTGCATTGCATTTTCAGTGTGCGAATCGCAGCGATATCAGGTTCGATGTAACTTGTCACCAGATGAGGCTGGGAGATGGACGTCATCAGCGTTTTCAAGCGTCGCCAGATGTTCTTGACGATGACTTTGCCTAGATCCAGCTTATTAGCTAGAATGAGCTCTACTTGCTCCAGCATTTTCAAATAATAATTTGCCTGTTCACGGCTAACTTGCCCGTTCTCCAAACGTTCGTTCACATATTTGCGCTCTATATCCAGCGCCAGCAAGCGTATTCCTGCTTCTTTCTGCTGAAAACGCGGGAGTCGTTTCCATTTGCCATCCTTTTGTCCAAGCTGCTGCATCATGAGTTTATAGTCGCCAATCACAGTGTCTACAGCGACCTCGTTCTTCTCGGTGCTGCTCTTCTGGAGTGCCCGCACAGCGGCAGCCATGACCTCGATTTGCCACTCACGCTCCATCCGTTCCTTCTCAGCATCACCCGCTGTGCTTTTCTTCTTTGCAAGCAGCGGCAGAACGATACTCGCCGTCAACAGCGAGAATAGAATGACGGTCGCCGCAAGAAAAATAATTAGATCTCTCTGAGGAAAGGGGGCGCCATTTTGAAGGACAAGCGGAATGGAGAACGCACCTGCCAACGTCACCGCTCCACGCACACCGGAAATAGCTGTTAACGTCAGCATACGCAAGCTGGGCACCTCTTGATTCTGATTCCCAAACCAGCGCCCTCCTCTAGCGAACATAAGCGTCCACACAAAACGCAGCAGTAACAACAGAACAAAAATGAGAATGGCATAACCGATGACTTTGAAATTATCGAAATTCGGGTCGCTTAGAATCGTCCGGGATACGCCCGGGATTTGCAGACCCAGAAGGACAAAGACCAATCCATTTAAAACAAACAAAATGACAGACCATGTTGCATTAGATACATTTTGGAGAGTCGGCATCGTAAACGCCATACGTTCGTTCTCGATCGCATGCACCAGACCTCCCGCTACAGCCGCCAAAATACCCGATACTCCAAGTTCCTCGGCAATCAAATAGAGCAGAAAAGGCGTCAAAATTTGCAGCAGCATGTGCATCGTCTCATCCTCAAGTCCTGCGCGGCGCAGCAGCTGACGAATGCCGATAATAAGAAAAGCGACCAGTGCCCCGATCACTAAGCCCCCAATGGAGATGACGAGAAAGCTTAGACTTGCCTTCGGTAGAGAAAAAACACCGGTGACCGCCGCGGCTATGGCGAACTTGAAGGCAACGAGACCCGATGCATCGTTCATCAAGGCTTCCCCTTCTAACAGCCGCTTCAAGCTTTTAGGCAAATGAATCCGCCCGGCTAAAGAGCTGACTGCTACGGCATCTGTTGGAGACAGGATGGCGGCTAACCCGAAAGCAGCTGCAAGAGGGATAGAAGGAATCAACCAGTGAACGACATATCCGACGACGCACACTGTTATGAAAACTAGACCCACCGACAGAAGAAGAATCGGAGCGCGCAATTTCCAAAGTTCATCTCGCGGTGTATGCTTTCCATCGTTATACAACAACGGGGCAATAAACAATAAGAAGAACAATTCCGGTTCCAGGTGCAAGTGAATGCCAAGAGGCACGATCACCAGTAAGGCGCCTAATGCAATCTGGATAAGGGGGACGGGAATGAACGGAACGAAGCGGTTCACGACATTCGAGACGCCAATCAGAACCAATAGGATGAGAATAATAATAAAAACGTTCAAGCGGTTATCTCCTTCTCCGAATAGTTCAATAGATTTCTAAGAAATCACTATGGGCATATTTGCCATAAGAATACGACGTACTTTTGTAATAATTCAATATTTCCCAAAAGAATCCTTCCCCATCCATACAAAAAAGACAACCGATCATTAGACCGACTGCCGTTTTTTCGTATATTCACATCTGGTTAGCTTAAGCGTCAACTTCATATGTCCATGTAAGACTGATATTATCTTCGAATATCGATCCGGGTTATGATCGCGATTGTGCTCTTATTCATTCATTACTTATAATATGAGGTCGTTAGTGGAATAAAAACACCTGTACTGTCTGTATCCTTATCGATTGAATAGAACACGGTAACTTCATCTAGACCTGCGATAGTAACTTCAATCACTTTTAAACCATCATCAACCGTTACGGTATCTTGTTTTAATAACCTTGAGTTTTTATCTTTAATATTAATTTTGACATCAGTTCCAATAGCAGCCACTTGTAAATAAAGGGTTTGGAACTTTTTCTTTGGTTCTAATGTGAAGTTAGAATCTGAAGTGCCCATTTGTCTGAAAACTTCGACATAATCCTTGTTTTTGTATTGAGTTAATTTAGGATCTTTAATAGCTTGATAAAAGACTTGATTCGCGTTAACAGGAGTACCTTCTACTTTTTCACCAAATAAAACGCTATTAGATGCAGCATCATAATCAACAGCCACATTCAAGGAATTTGCGATGGCTCTGGCTGGCAGATATGTGTTTCCGTTAAATGTAATTGGAGTAACTACATTTCCATCTGCATCTAACAATTGTATTTGTTTCCCATTTACCTTTACCTTTAGGTCATTGTTTAAATACGCTTGGATTTCCTCCAGGTTGGCACCTGCATAAACTCCTGCGCTAGCACTGAGTAGAAGTGACGCTCCAATCAAAGTTACAATTGTTTTTTTCAAAATGATTTCAATCCTCCTTAGTTATCAACAAAATGAAAACACTTTTTGATAATACCATAATTTTCCACTAGTTGATACGCTAGCTTTTTTAAAATTATAAGTCTTGAGATAAACGTATCATATCCCTGCATTGTATTCCGTTTTCATAAATTTCATCAGAGTAATGTTTTACAAAGAAGTCCCTATCAATCCCAACAATTCTAAAACCACATTTTTGATATAGAGCTAGTTGTCCCATTCCTGAGTTCCCAGTGCCAATCTCAATTGTTTTATAACCCTGAAACTTAGCATTTTTAATTGCATGCTGTACCATCTTCTTTCCTATCCCTTTACCTTGGTGGGTCTCGTTGACAGCAATATTCACCAACTCAACTGTCTTAGGTCTTGTAGGCAATATTACATAAACTGCTAAAATAGTGTTATTCATCTCTGCTATGTAGCACTGCCCGCGTTTGAGATATTCTTTAACAATCTGTTCAGAAGGGTCAGCTAACAATAACAGCTCCATTGGAGGCGACTCGTACGTATCTAACTTGCGTATTTCCATTTTAACCCTCCTTTGTTGAACCATCATTACCCGTACTCAAGTATAGTTTCTGTTAGTTGAACAACCAATTGTAGCAAAAAAACTATAACGTCCTTATCATATGGATGTCATCAGGTTCTTTTTCAAACAGGTCTTTATCTATTTCTGTTGTAGTTGTGGAACCGCAACTTGAATAAAATTTTACCGCAGATTCTGTTTCTGTTGAAGAAATGTATAAATACTTCGCCCCTTCTGCAATAGCAACTTTACTTAGTGCATGTAAAATTTGGCTGCCAATTCCTTGTCTTCGATACTGACGAGTAACATACATGAGGTCTATCTGAAGTTGATTATTTTCTCTTCCTCTAAACTTGTGAGCCAATACTCCAAATCCGACTAATTTATCTGCGTCAAAAGCTCCATAAGCTGTCCCGCCGTTATTTATTTCATACTCATATCTAGAAATTATCGCAAGATAATTCTCTTCGTTCCAATTTGGGCATTCAGAAAGGTTACTACTGGAATGCCCAATTTATCACAAATATCCTTTCTATCTATATAGTGTTCTTGGGATGGGACTGATTATTCGAGACACCAAAATAGTTAAAAAAATAATTTATCAACTTCTCTCGGGTTTCAAATAAACGACCCTTAGCATTTATGGTATCAGTTGGTTCCACCCATGCAAAACCATCAGAATCATATCGTGGAAAGACATGCATGTGATAATGCTTTAAATCATTGAATTTACCACCATTCTGAATAACCGTTATACCATCGGGCTGAAATTGTGCCTTTAAGACCCTTGCTAACATTGCCGATGCCTTAATAATCTCATTGGCGGTGATTTCGTCCAGATCATCGATATCATGGTAATGTTTTTTAGGAAGTATTAGCATATGCCCTTCATTTAATGGTGCAATATCAAGAATGCAAGTAACAAAATCATTCTCATAAACCGTGTGCGTTTCAATTTCATTATTAGCAAGTTGACAACCTAAACACTGATTCTCTTGCATTTCGTTCCCCCTCTATACCTCGACATATCTAACAACTACATGCGAAGAAGGCAGCCGCTCCTCTGACCGGCTGCCTTCCCTAGTTGTTATTGAACTCTCAATCTCCGTCGTCTTAATATACTTAGCTTTCTTCTTTAAAAAACACCGCTCTAATAGCAAAACGAGGTAAAATCAATTGTCTCCGCCATCTTGAGGGTTGATTTATTAATCGAAACAGCCATTCCACTTTTAGCTTTTGCCAAATGGCCGGTGCTCGTTTTACTTTGCCAGCGATGATATCAAGACTTCCTCCAACGCCAATAGCTACTCTAACATTGAGCTTATCCTTATACTTATAGATCCAACGTTCAGCTTTAGGAGCTCCAAGTGCTACAACTAAGACATCGGGACTCAAAATTTCTATTTCTTCTACAATTCGTGCCTCTTCCATATGATCATAAAACCCGTGATGTCTTCCCAGTACCGATACATTCGGATATGTCTTATTGATATTCTCGGCAGCCTTTTTACTAGTAGCTTCATCCGCACCTAGAAGGTAAAAAGACCAATTGTTTCGGTTTCCGGTCTCAAGTAACTTGACTAGAAGATCACAGCCGGTAACACGCTCGGGCAGTGGATTCCCTTTTAAATGCGATACCATGACGATTCCGATACCGTCAGCTGTGAGGTGACCCGCCTCGTCAATAATGGAACGCAGCTGTTTGTCGTGTTGACAAGACATGGTGATTTCCGGATTGAGCGTAACAACATGAAACAGTTCTGTTTTTTTCTCAGTTATTACTTCGCTAATCAATTCAACGGTATCATTCATTGTTATTTTAGGAACCGGAATTCCCATGATTTTCGAACATTTCTCCATTTGAGTGCGCATCCACCTTTGATTCATATATCCACATTTTAACATAAAGGCCTTAGTCCATAAAATAAATATAAGCCGCAATTTTAGTAGCTTACTTTCTGCTTCAACAGTGGCTTATAACAAAAAAAACCGCCATAAAGGCGGATGAAAGTATTGGATTATTTTCTCCATATTAGGATTCATTTTTTGTCAATTTTATAGTGAAGCAGAACGATTCCAGACCTAAAATTCCTTGTTTCTAACAGTTCAAGTTTATTTTTTTTGACATCTTTAAAAAGCGATTTTCCAGCTCCAACAATAACCGGAGTTACCACGAGCAAATACTCGTCAATCAATCCTTCATTGACAAGCTGCTGTACAATCGTACCGCTCCCGAAAATAGTAATATCAGAACCTTGGTCCCCTTTCAATTTTCTTACTTCATCTGCAAGATTACCATTAAACAACTTGGAATTCTCCCAGGTTACTTCTTTTTGGGTTTTTGAAAACACCACTTTTGTCATCTGATTTAATTCGTTGGCCATTCTCCGAGCACCTTCGGGAGCATTTGGATTCTTCGCAACAAGTGGCCAATAACTTTCAAACATCTGATAGGTCACCCTGCCAAATAGTACCGTGTCAGGATTCATCATCTCATGGGCGGCTTTATTGACTTCGGGATCATGTATAAACCAGTCAATTTCTCCGTTCGGTCCAGCATAATAACCATCAATTGAAACACTGTTAAACATGACAACTTTTCTCATAAAAAACACCCTTTCTATATTGGCTTAATCCAATAGTAGCCCGATCGTAAAGCAAAGTCTTGTATAGAAACGACAGCTATTGAGAATAACTCAATCGAACGATTTGTACAGGCGTCAATCCAATAAAATGCTTTAGTGATCGGGTTAAATGCGCCTGGTCGTAGTAGCCAGCTTGATCAATGGTATCGAATATAGAAGTGCCGTACAGCAGGAGTTCCTTCGCAAACTTCGCACGTTCCATTTGGCGAACGGTGTTGTGTGTCAAGCCAGTGGCTTGCAAGAACCGTCGTTGGACGGACCGCAAGGACACATCTTTAAGCTGACCTTGTAGAACGGCGTCAACCAGGTCATCGCGCACCAGATGACCGCATCGTACAAGCTGGTCGACAAACGTGTCCGCATTCTCATAATCAGGAAACTGCAATGCAGACCCATTCATCCAAAAGGATTTGCTCGTTGCATCAGGCAGGACGATATCTCTTCTGTCCCGGACCAAGCTTAACGGTAAATGCGGCATAAAGGCGCCTGGTTTGAACATGATACCAAATATCTCTGTTTCCCTGGGACAAGGCGCTGGGGCTGCTTTCGTTCCTGGCCCCCACAAAGTAAGGGTTATCTTACCATCAAGTTTGGCGACGACCAAACCCCAATGACGAACTGCAGGAAAGATATACGGACCTGAGTTTATATAAGTAGGAGTAATCGTCTCAATAGGAGTTCGCCAAATTGTTTCTACAAAAGGCGAGTCGGAGTGTCTCTCTTCAAAACGATAACTCTTGCTTCTACATGTAATTTCTGACAAAGCCTCAGTAGTTTCAGTGAGTGCTTTGCGAATATGCGCTCCTGCACTTGTTATTATTTGGCTTCCAGGTCGGAAATTGTTCATTAGAACCCTCATTCTTTTGGAATGTTCTGACCCAGTAACGTTTTCAATTGCTCAGCCGTAGACGGTGATGCGGTATAGATCATAATCTTAAGTTCCGAATTGGTCGGTGGCTGTAAGGTCACATGTTCAAATTCCATCTCTCCAATAAATGGATCGTTCCATCGTTTGTGGCAGTCAGCGACGGTCTGAACATCATGTTTTGGCCAAAAAGAACGAAATAATCCACTTACCTCCATAAACTCCTCTATTAATCCCTTAAGCCTTTCGTCGTTCGAGAAAAGTGGGTAATCCGCACGAAACCGCGCAATCATGACCTTTGCTTTAGCTTCCCAATCCACATTATTCGTTTTTAGAGATGAATCCGTCAGAAAACGTCTCAACCAATTAGGGCGCTGTTGTAATTCCTTTGAGAATGTTGGTAGTCGAAATACAAGCTCTGCCGCTCGATTCCACATCAATAAATCCCAACCTCTTCCCAAAATGAAAGCAGGATTAGGTTCAAGAGCCCTCACCGTTTGCTCCAACCCGCTACTCACTTCTTGTTCCTCTTCTACCTCCAGTTTTGCTGGCATTGCAAGCATATGGAGATGGCGGCATTCATCAACGGATAATCGTAACGCTTCCGCCAAACTATTTAATACTTCCTCTGATGGATTTACATCTCTACCCTGTTCCAATGAGGTATACCATGAAACACCAATATGAGCAAGTTGGGCCACCTCTTCTCGTCGAAGTCCGGGCGTTCGACGCCGCCCATAAGACGGCAACCCAACTTCCTCTGGAGTAAGGCGCTCTCTACGTGCCCGCAAAAATTCACCCAGAGATAAGCTGGAAGAAAATTCTTTCATAGGCTGTTCCCCTTATCCTGACACTGCCAATCCTATGTTAAACACAGGAAGGCAGCAGATTCCAGTTTCTGTAATACTGTTAGTATAGCATTGACAAACCCGAGGAGGTAATCAAAATGAATGTTTTTTTGACTGGAGCAACAGGAAAAATAGGGAGCCGCTTTGTACCACGTTTGCTGCAGCACGGGCATAACGTTAAAGCAATGATCCGAGATGTTTCAAAGTCGAGTACATTTCAACAGCTAGGTATTGAGGTTATCGAAGGTGATCTGTTGCAGAAGGAAAGTCTCGCAACTGCTTTACAAGGCACTGACGTCGTGGTGCACTTGGCCGCTCAGTTTCGCGGAGTAGATGAAGCTGTGGCGAAACTGTCAAACATCGATGCCAGCATTGCTTTAGCAAGTGCTGCCTTAGATGCAGAAGTTCCAAGATTTGTGTTTGCGAGCACCAATTTAGTGTATGGTTCTGGAGCTGGAGCTCCTAACAGACCGAGCCGCGAAGAGGACGAATTACGACCTGGATTCCCTTATCCTCAAACCAAAGTGGCAGCAGAAGAAGCCTTGCTCCGTCTGCATCGTGAGAAGGGATTGGGGCTTCACATTCTACGGTTTGGTTTTGTCTATGGTGAACATGATCCCCATGTCACAGAATTTCTTCCAATAATGAGCAAATGGAACCTCGCCAAACGGCTTCATATGGTACACCATGCGGATGTAAGTCAAGCTTTGCTGCTTGCTTCCTGCATGCATGGAATAAATGGCCACATTTATAATGTTGCTGATGATTCCCCTATAACTGTTGAAGAACTGTTTCGACTTCATGGTCTTACTGACCACCACTTAACAGAAGCTATGCAGCAAGAGTTCAACCCATGGGATATGATCGTAGATACAACACGCATCAGGGAAGAATTAAACTATCGACCAATCTTCCCTTCGTTTTATTCAGCTAGAGATGCAGGAGCTTTGTAATCTTAGCATCATGTCCAACCATTTACTCTCAGCATCCTGATATCGGTAATGTCAAGATCATCCAGATGATACGGCTAGCCTCATTCATGAAAAAAAGACCATGTCGAAGACATGGTCGAATGATCCAGAACGGAAGAGTCCTTTATTTATCGTACTTGTAAAGATTAATTTCGTGCTTCACGTAATAAAGATCTCCGTACTTATCCGTTGTCAGCAGCGTCACACCTGCCCCGATTAAAGAAACTGCGTCTTTGTTGGCAGAATTGGCGTCAACAGCGTACAATTTCGCACCGACGCTCACATAGACGTTACCGTCGTTGCCGACAACCATCTTGCCGCCTTGCCAAGACACGGGTATTGAGCTGAATTTGTCGGGATATACTGTCGTATGAGCAGCATCTGGATTATTCGGATCGATAATAAACAAATCTGCGGTCGTATCGTGGGACGAATTGCCTGACGAGTTCCCTTCCGCAAGTCCCCATATTTTCCCATCCGGACCAACGATGAGATCGGAGATGACTTTTCTTCCGGGGGCTGGGACGAATTGAGGAACAGGTGTCGAGTTGGCGCCCGTTGTATTCCAAACGAACACTTTTCCTTCCGTCGCATCAACCGTGCTGCTGATTCCCCCGTAAACGGATGTGCCGCCAAAAACTTTATTGTTCTTGTATGCAAGTGAAATAACACTTTGATGGTAGACAATATCGTTAATGGTCGTGACTTGTTGGGAAGTAGACAAGTCATAGACGGTGAAGGAGCCTTTATTATTCCCGGAACTCGCTACTGAACCGACATAAAGCCGATTCATTGAGGGTTCTGCCAACATGCCAAACGGACGATCCTGTTTGTAAGGGGCGTCGTCGATATCCTGGAACAGGAGCGAAGGATTCGTAGTATCATTCCATGTCGACGTTGTATCGTATTTTTTGATCCACGCGCCGGGATATATGCCTAGATACAGATTGTTGCCCAATGTCGTCATATTTTCCGCTTGGCCTGCGCCTTTATAGCGCTTTTCTTCGGATGTGTCCGGATTATAGACGCCCATCCCTCCAAGCAAATAGCCGCTTGTGTAAATATTGTCGGCTGGCCCCTTGACCAGTGACCGGATTTTGGTCACAGATTCTGGAATTACAAACGATGTCGTCGTATCAATTGTAGGCGTTGCTGCGAGCTTATATTTCAAAATTTTTCCTGATTTAAGCGCAGCATACAGATAAGTGTTGCCTGCATCGGTCAAATAAGTATAACCAGCTGCGCTTCCTCCTACATCGCCCAGATTTAATTCTGCTGCTGATGAAATATCGTAGCTATAAAGACTATTCCCTTTCGTGTAGAACACTTTGTCATCCGAAGGGTGTTTCATCGATACGCCACGTGAGTCGATATCGCTTAAGGAAGAGGCAATCGCACCCGTTGTGCTATCCAATACCAGCGTTGGACCCGCCGATAGCTGGGCGAACACCCTCGACGCCGATCCGTTCGAAATATAATCGAGTCTATTCACAAACTTGCTGCCATAATTTGGCGGGGAAATGGTGGTTTGAGTTCCATTCGTTGGATTAAAGCGAATGATTGTCGCATTCGAGGTCGGTCCCATGCCCATATAGACCTCAGAATCGCTCGCATAAGCGATCGACCTCACGAAATCAAGGCCACTGACGATGGGTAGGCCACTGTTTAAGACGACAGTCCCTCCGGTCGGATCGTACTGGAACGCTTTGCCGTCGGTGGAAGTTCCGCCGTAGACTTTTCCGTTGCTTCCCGCCGTTACGTCCCAGATAACGTCCATTCCGGTTTGTAGGGTGATTGGCACCAACGAGCTGCCAGTAATTACTTTTTGCCCATTAACCGTGCCAACTGTGCCGGGGAGATACCGAAACATCGTTTTCTTGTTAGCCGTTCCCAAATAGAGGGACTTATCAGTTGCCACCGTCATTCCCCAAACTGCTTCTATCTTAGTGTTATTGGGATCAACCATGAGATCTCGATCATCCAACAGCTCACCCGTTCGGGCATCGTAAACCACCAACTTGGACGGAAACCCGCTGGAACCGACATACATTAGATCCGTGTTACCGCTTGCATCTTTGCCGAATACAGCGACGTCAAGAGGATTGTTCATAATTTGAGTGCCGAGATTGTATTCAATCGGGCGATCCAGCGTCACATCATCAACGTAAGCGACCATCGAAGTTGTAGTCCCGGTCGTTAGATATATGGAGACGGATGCTGTGCCTGTAGGGGCGGTAGCGGATACAGAAACCGGAGTCCATTGTGACGCAGTGCCGGTGAAATCGTTTGCAGAATCTTTAATCACCGTTCCAGCGGAATTCTTGAAAAGAAGGTGGATGCTCAGTCCGGAGCCGCTGGACGGGTAGATTTTGGCTGTAGCTCCGACTCTTGTGCCAGTAAAAACCGTTACCTTCGAGCTTTCCGCAGTGCTAGCAGTGGTTGGGCTGGAATCGTCCAGTTTAAGACTGTAGGTTCCCCCCGCCTTCTGCACCGTCGAAACGGCTGCACCAGAGGACACTGTCCAAGTATTGCTTAACGAGTCTTCGAAGCCTGCATTTTTAACGGTTTGACCGATCGAAACATCGTCGATATAGGCTGTTGTAACAGTCGTTAATGAGCTGTAAACCATGACCGCTACTTGTGTCGTACCAGTTGGAGCTTTTGCTGTAATAGATCTCTTCGTCCATTGATTGAGTGTTGGCGTAACGCCAGTGTGCGGAACAATCGTTTCAGTAGTGCCATTATAGAAGATCAGCCAAACATCAACCGATCCTTGCTCAATATAAGCAAAGACTGAAGCGGTGTACTCTTCATCTTCTGTAACGCTAACCTTTTCGCTGACTCGAGCTAGTGAAGCCGTAGAACTGGTATCCACCATTTTCATACTGTTCAAGCCAGTGTAAGCTCGCTCACTCGAGACGGTTGCTGTATTTTGGCCGTACGTGGGGTGTGTGGTCCAATGCGGTATGCCGGTTCCGGCATCTTCGAAAGAAGAGTTGGGGATAGATATCGTGATGCCAGATGCGCGAGCATCGAGGCTCTGGAAACAGCTGATGATAAGCATACAACTAAACACCATACAAACGAGGCGAATCCACATGGGGCGAAACGTAATTGCTTTCATAATTACCACTCCTCACACAAAGTTTGGCTGCGGTCAATCGTGAAGCTGTCTATACCGAATTGCGTTTACAAACTCCTTTCCTACCCAATGGGGCCTATATTCGTCAAGTTCACCTCCCTTCCGTCTTTAACATTCAACTGGTTACTGTGATGGATCAGCGAATGTTAATACCTTGTATACTGGATTATCTACTCTCATTTTAAGCCCACACGTGCGTTTAAAATATGTCATCATTTCTAGAAAGTGTGGACAATTTCAAGAAGAAGTGTATAAAATTTCAAGATATACTTTACCGACGGGTCAAAAATTACACAAAAAAAACCCTCTTCATTTTCATAGAGGGGGTTGATCCAAGCGATAAATTCCTCAAATTTTTGAATAAGCCAACCTCGCTCCACTTTTAGTATCATCTGCTCACTAATTAACAAAGCTCTATCTCTGGAATTCCTTCCGTGCTTTCCTGAATGTCTTCAAACAGTCCGTCTGCCCGCACCTTTGTGTAGTACTCATATTGTCCGATAACCCCATAGTCTCCTTGCATGACACCTGGATAGGCTCGGTTTACCGAATAGATTTGACTTCGATGTGCATGAAGCGCACGCCCTTTTGTTTCACGCTGATTCACTATGTTCACTTTTCCAGTTATGGGAACTGCACCAGTTGGTGCTGAATCTGCGCAATAATCATAGTAGTGAGGAATCGATGCGAAAAACAAGGTGCAATACTGACTGGACATCAATTTCTCCTCGGATTGAAGAATCGCTTGTTCTGTAGCCCGGGATATGGCTATATGATCTCGATGTCCAGTCACTCCGTTTGGGGGAAACGTAACGATGACGTGTGGCTGCAGCTGCACAATATGGGATTCAATTTTTGCGGCTATTTCGTTAATATCCTGGTTAATCAAACTACCATCCGCGTAATGAAGCAAGTACAAATTAGTTACTCCTATGACGTCGCAAGCCTGTGACAATTCCTGCTCCCGGAGTGTGGCGAGTTCCTGCTTGCAGGTTACAAAATACTCACCAGACTTTCCCCCACAACCAGAGGTTGCGCAAATCAAATTGACGTCGTGACCGGCTTCCCTATATTTGGCCATGGTGCCGGCACAAGCGAATGACTCATCATCAGGATGGGCAAAAACGAACAACAGCCTTTTTTTCATTGGATCCCTCCATTGGACTAATCATCCATCATGAAATTTCTGATAGTGATCTAGAGCCAGAGCCATCATTCCGTATATAGGCTCCTTATTCTTGTTTTCGATTTGTCCGGATGGCGCAAAGGTGTTGAATTGGTTCGTTACATATTCCCTCACAAACGCATTGTTTTGTAGAACGCCGCCTTGCAAAATGATTTGAAAAGGTTGTCTATATAAATTTATTCGCTCAATGACGGCCTTAGCACATGTAAATAACTGTTCGGCTGCCTGAATCATAATGGACTTAGCCACTTGATCGCCCTGCGTATGAGCTTGTGAGACGAGACTGGACAATTCAGCTACTTTCTCCACAGAATAGCTCGAATTGTATGTCCAATTAAACAAATCCTCAGGATCTTTCAGATCCAAATAAGGAAGAATATGCTCAGCCAATTTGTTAGGGGCCACCCGCCCATCCATGGTTTTCAAAATGTGAATGATCGCTTGTTTACCGATCCAATACCCGCTTCCCTCATCCCCAACTCGGTGCCCCCACCCTCCTGCTCTGGCAACCACGCCTTGGTCATTAACGCCATAAACGATGGATCCCGTTCCAGCAATCATAAGAATACCTGGCTGACCATTGGTTGCCCCAAGTAATGCTGCGAAGCCGTCATTTTCAATAATTAAACGTTTGGCACGTATACGTAAATACTGCAGCGCCTCTTCGACCAACGCTAGGATGATCCTGCGGTCATATTCGGTATCCAAACCAGCGATCCCCAATGCGGCACAATCCGTTTCTAATTCGGTTTCGCCAACCTCCCCATTCCCTACTAATTTACCGTCCTCCAAAGCATTTCGAATCGCATGGATAAGCTCCCTCACGGCTGCTTCTTTACCGACCCCCTGATAATTACAAGACCCTGATCTACCCTGTCCTCGAATCTGACCATGCATATCGAAGAAGTAGCACAGGCTTTTTGTTCCTCCTCCGTCCACAGCAAGAAATGGAATCTTTTTTGCTGACATTATGGGTTCCCCCACTCCCTCATGACTTCATCCAAAATCAGCAGTGCGGTTCGGCTTTTATGATCCGACTCCGTCAACCATTGATCCAGAGCTAGTTGATCCTTACACCGTATCTGAATCATTCTAATCATCTCTTGGGGGCTTGGTCCTCCTGGTAAGGAGCGTATTTGAATAAAGTTCTCAGGGTCTAAGGCTAGTGCCAATGTATCTCTATCCATCATCAAATTACGACCGATGATCTCCTTAGCTGCTTCATTGACGAGTTCCCATGTAACTTCGTTCGCTGCTAACCCTTCCGACATCGCTCTCTTTACGACTGAACTTACGATATGGTGGGAAGTTCGGAAGGAGAGTTTGTCCGTTCTAACCAAGGTATCCGCCAGTTCGGTAACGGTAGCGAAGCTGCCTTCAGTCCGTTTACGAAGTACCTCTTTATTTACATCCATAGTCCCCACTACGACTGTTAGAAGTCGATAGATCTTGTCCATGAGTTCAAGAGATTTCCATGCATAAGGCTGCATATCGTCTTCGGTATCAACAATATCGCCGAAAGGCGTATTATGCATCATCGCAAGCACGGAATCTGCATTACCTACGCAGCTAGATAGAAGCGCGCGCATGTGTTCTAGAGAAACAGGATTACGCTTTTGCGGCATGATGGAACTGATCTGTACATAAGGACTGGCTACCTTGATAGCGGCGAACTCCTGTGTACACCAGAGCAATAAATCCTGCACGACTCGACCCAAGTTGATAGCTGCAAGTTTAATGGAAGTAGCAACCTCTCCCAAATAATCCGCCCCGCCAATCGCATCATAGGAATTCTCTACGAGCTCGTCGAAGGCTAGAAGCTCTTTCACTCGTTTCCGATCAATAGGAAAGCCCGACGTTGTAAGCGCAGCAGCTCCCATACTACTTCGGTTGCAATTATGGTATGCGGCCGTCATCCGGCGGATGTCTCTCGTAAGCGAGTCAACAACAGCCATGATGTAGTGAGCCATGGTGGTTGGCTGCGCCTGCTGGGTATGTGTGTAGCCAATCATCAACGTATGGATATGCTCTTCTGCGAATTGTAGAAGCTGCTTACGTAACTGTAAACCGGATTGCATCGTAACCAGAAGTTTCTCCCTAAGTACCATCCGGTAAATAGTGACACCCATATCGTTACGGCTCTTCGCTAGATGCAAATTACCAGCAACATCGCCTGCGTACTGCTGAAGCTGGCTTTCCACCTGGAAGAATAAATCCTCAAACTCACCCGTATAACTAGAGCGGCGGAGATGATCCATGTCAAGATGTACAATGGCTGTCGCAATCTGGCTTGCCTCATCTTGTGAAATCAATTGCTGCTCCTTCAACATAATCAAGTGAGCTTTGTTAATGGCCATCATGGCATCCAATAGATGCTGTTTGGCTTCATTATAAGCAGGTTCTAGAACAGCTTCTATATAGGTTTTACCAGGAAAAACCTTACCTTCACTTTCCATAATAGACTCACGATTTCCCATCCAGTTGTTCACCCCCGTCTTTCATTACTGGTTTCTGTAACCAGTTTTCAAGTAATTGATGTAAGTTGGTGATTGCTTCCGCTATAATCCATTCCCCTGCTTCTAACGATGTCTGCCCGACATGCCCTGTGTAGCCATCCCAACCTGCTGGACTGCCTTCCACTAATACATATGGCAGATTCGAAAGTGAATGATTTGCAGTTAGGTCTACGTCACTGTCACTTACGTGAACCAAATCAGGTCGAAATGCTTTGACAACCGACATTTCATACGGGCCACCATGACCTCTGCCAGTTGTTCCTTTAAAGATTCCAACTTCTTCGGCACTTTGCGTTGTTACCATTTGCCACCAGTTCACTAATAGAACACTAGCGTCCTTATAGGTTGCTGTAATGGCTTCAGCTACTGTTCTGGAAACACCCATATTCCCATCATGTGCGTTTAACAAAAGCACATTTCGGATACCCATCTGACAGATCCCGTCAACAATTTCATATAAATAATCCGTGATGACAGACGGACTCACTGAGATTGTTCCTGGATACTGACGGGTCTTTCCAGGACAAGCCGTATAAGGGATGACGGGATAAATGAGCGGCTTCAAGGCAGGATGTAGACGCTCAGCGAAACCATTCGCTAGTATGACATCAGTTCCGAGCGGTGAATGCGGCCCGTGATATTCGATGGATCCGAGCGGCACCACTGCAAAACGGACTTCTTCTAAGACAGTCTGTAGATCACGACCGTGTACTTCCTTAATATCCATGGGCTTGATTCCCCCGTTTGGTAAATCGGGAGGCCCGTACAGGTCTCCCTCTGTTGTTATTATTGCTTTAAGCTGATCATGTTCACGAAGAGACGAATAGAACCAGGGACAAGGTTCGGAATTTCACGGTACCATACAAGCGAACTATAGGTGTAGGTTCCCTTACCGTATTTAGCGCTTAAGAACGTTCCGGTAAATTCCTTCTCCCCTGCATCGCCGTTAGATATCAGCTGCGTGTACTCTTTGCCCCACTCAGCAGGGTTGTAAGCCGAACGATCTTGAATCCAATTGTTCCAATCTGCATCTGTAATCTTATTAGGCGTCGTAAAGATCGGATGATCAGGCGCTAGCATTGTTACTTTGGAATTCTCATCTGTGACACGCCATTGAATTAACGGTTCTCCAATTTTTATCGGATAAGGGGCAAGTTCAGGTTTCCATTTATCTTCCGGCTTATGATATTGAACGACGAGATTTCCGCCATTTTCCACATAAGAGAGAAGTCTTTGATTGCTCGATAACAGCTCTGGACGGAAACCATATGCCCGAATGCCCAATACAATCGTATCATATTGAGATAAGTCAGCTGACTGGATCGCTTTATCGTCTAGTTTCGTTACGTTCACGCCAAATTGGGTTAAGTACTGATCAATATTATCGAAACCACTAGATACATATCCCACTTTGAGACCTGTAGGCACCTTCAAATCAAATGCTTGAATCTTTAATTCTGCTGGCTGAATCAAATAGGTTTTACCGATATGTGGATAATCGATAATTTGTACGTTTTCTTTGCTGGTAACATCACCGCTAGTTGCTACCGCTGTTACTGTATATTTGCCAACTGCTGTTCCAGCAGGAGCTTTGACTTGGAACGTAAGCGGCTTCGTTTCACCTTTTGCAGCGAAATTAACTTCTTGAGATGCAGGTGTTACATTCCAATCCTTAGGGACGTTCAAGGAAATGGACGTTTTGGTAGCGCCTGGCGAGTAGTTGCGCACTGTAACCTTGACCGGAAGAGGCTCTTCGGTTTTCAATGTGTTAAGTACCGTAGCCTCAGGGCTCAACGACATAGCAAAAGCCGGGAGCACAGCCACTTGATTCGATGGGGTAACACGTATTTTTCCTGAAACATTATTTAACTGATACAAGACATCCGCACTTACTACAGAAGGTTGATATACCTGGAACTCAACTGCATCCTTAGGGACTTGAACCTCAAAAGTGGCAGAAACCGTCTTATTGTAGCTAAGCTGGTCAAACTTTGTGTTTCCGACTGCTTTCGTTGTCCAGCCCTCAGGTACATTCAGCCCGAGCTCAACGTTCTTCAGGTTGTTCTTACCGCCACTGTAAGCGGATACTACCATTTTGACCGTTTGACCAGCAACGATTTCGCCAGTTTCTGGTTTTACCTTCACAACCAACGACGATGCTTCCATACCTGCTTTATTCAGTTGAGCATCCTTCACTTGAAGGCGATACAGCAAATCGGTCTTGACGCTTGCATCTAGTGTCGATGCCTTCACATCGCTCACGGCTGTTTCAACATCCGCCTTCATTTCTTGAACCTCTCGCGCCACGTCAGAGAACACGGGGTATGCTTTAACGACTTCATCCGCATCCTTATGGAGGGCTCGTAAATCTTTGATTACTTTGTTATCTTTGCCCTTCGCTTCTATCTCTTTAGCCAAATCGTCGAAGGAGAAAGCAATGCCATCGAAGAAATCATTCTCCTTTTCGGATTTAACCGAAGAATTTAATTTGTAATAGTTGAAGCTCGGACCTTCATCAACGTGTCTTCCCATCCCTTGGCTCTTATGCATAAAACGGGATTCTTCTCCCAATTGGACATAAGAAGCGCCGTAAATTTCATCGTAATCTCCTACAGGTACAGCCACGTTGTAATCCTTATCATTGGCAGGAAGATACAGCTTCTTTACTTGCCAAGGCTGCAGCCCCTTTTTCAAATGTTCTGGAAACACCTCTGGGTTAGCTGCATCCTTGAACGCACGAACGGTTATGACGTTAATGGCCCTATGATGACCATGTGTCGATTCTTCGTTGAGGAAAGAAGGAATGACTACGTCAGGCCGCAACTCCCGGATTTTTCGAATAAGTCTTTCATAGACCACCGAATCTCCCCACTTTTTCAGTGTTTCATCGGGGCTTTTAGAAAAACCGAAGTCAAAGATAGGATCATTGATTTGCTCGCTTAACATACCCAACGTGACATTCGTGATTTTGGAAGCTTCCTGTAGTTCGCGTGAACGAATAATACCTAGCGCATTACCTAGTTCACTGCCGATCTCATTTTGGCCCCCTTCCCCACGGTTTGCAATGACACTTAACGTATTGACCCCTCTTCCTAATGAAAGATAGGCAAGCATAGCGCTATGCTCGTCGTCCGGGTGAGCTCCTGTATTCATAGCACTCGCGATGGTTGTGAGTGGTTTAATCGATTTCCAGAGATCAACTACACCTCTATCAGCGCTGACCGGCTGCGCCATGCTAGGAAGCAGCAAGGAACCTACTACGGCAACGCTAGTAATACTCGTAAACACTTTCCTCCATGTACCTTTCTTCACTTTAACTCCTCCTTATTCACCTTTTATCATCAAGCAGCGGTCTTGAACTCTAGAAGTTCCCGCAGAATGATCAACCTTTACACAGCTGTACCCGCTTTGTCACCGGTTAATTTTTTAGAGATAAAGAGAACAATGATTATAAGGATGATCTGAAGGACGCCATAGGCGCAAGCGGTTCCGAATTCAAACGCATACATTCTTTGGAAAATTTCCACCGAAATCGGGGCTGTTCTAGATGTAAACAACAGAATCGATGATACGAATTCACCAATACCTGTTACGAAGGCCAATAAAGTTCCCGCTAAGATCCCACTAAGCGACAAGGGAAATACGATGCGACGAAAGCTATACCACCAGGAAGCTCCCAGATTCCGGGCTGCCTCTTCGATCGAAGGATCCATCTGCATAAGCGTAGCCGACGTTGAACGGAATACAAGCGGTAAATGACGCACAAAGTAAGCTAATGGCAAAATCCAGAACGTCCCCACAAGAACTTGCCCAAAACTGTAGGCAGACGGTGTACTGAAAGCTGTAATTAAATTAATCCCTACAACTGTTCCTGGTAATGCCCAAGGGAGCATAATAAACACATCAAGCAATGTTTTCCCTTTAAATTTGAGGCGTACGATCGCATAGGCAGCAGCAACACCGAATATCACATTGCCTACCGTTGCAACAAAGCTCATTTTGAAGCTATTCGCAATAGGTCGCCACGTTTTGCTGTCCGTAAACAATTCCACATAATGGCTAAAAGTATATTGAGGCGGTAGTATTTGTGTCGTCCATGTACCATCAGTGGAAAAGGATATGAGAATCAATACCAGAATAGGCAATAGCAGAATGACGACGCCTATCGTGGAGAGGATCATAGCTGTATATTTTCCCCATGCACTCTTGACCTCGGTCCGATGTACACTAACTCCTTTGCTCAAATTCTGGTAATTTCGCAAGCCTTGATACCAGCGCATAATGATGAGAAACAGGATGGAAACAATGGATAATAAGGTAGACTGTGTGGCCGCCATATCCAAATTTCCATTTGTTCGGGATAAATAGATTTGCATCGTCATCGTTCTGTCGATTCCGAAAATGAGAGGAGCCGTATAAGAAGCCATGGCAATCATGAAGACAAGCAAGGACGAAGCCACGATAGCTGGAGTGAGCATGGGTAATATGATTCTCCGCCAGATATAAAGACGTCCGGCTCCAAGACTTGCAGCTGCTTCCTCCAGTGAGGGGTCGAGACCCTTGATCGCAGCAGAAGCGGTCATATAGAAATAGGTGTACATCGTAAAGGTGTGAACCATGAGAACGCCCCATACTCCTTTTAGCGAGAACGGCACGTGGTCCATCTCAAACCAAAGCTTGAGCGTCCGCGGAATAATACCGCTTTCTCCATATAGAAAAGTGAATGAAAGTACGCCAACCAGCGGTGGAAGCGCCATCGGCACCATGGCAAGAACTGTCAGAGCCTTGCGGCCTGGAAACTCATAGCGTTCCAATAGAAAAGCCATGGTAACTCCGACTATTGCGCATGTCACGACACTAAGAACGGATATATATACACTGGTCCAGAGGGCTTCCAAATTGGCGGTATGCTCCAAGCTGAAGAACCGTGCATAGTTTTTAAAAGTAAAATTACCTTCCATTTGAATGCTCTGAATAAAGGTTTGATACAGCGGAAAGAGTACATAGCCCAGCAGTATCAGGAACAAGGGAGCAATTAATACGTATACGAAATGAGGCGAAGAAGTGATGGATGGCCGTTTGATCACTGGTTGATGAGATACTGGTTTCTTGAAGGTCATATTCTCATCCTCCGCCTATTCTAAAAAGTAAATGCTTTCCTTTGGTATATGCATCGCAAGTGTATCGTCACGCTGTCGTACTTGATGACCCTGATTGACGAACATCGCTTTCAGTGGCTTATTGGATACGTCCGTCAAATAATTGACATTCACCCCGGTGAATTCTGCGATGACAACTTTAGCTAGGAAAGTGTTCTCCGATTGTGGAGATTCTGATTGTGCCTCGCGCACCGCCTCAGGACGAATAGACAGAGTGGTTTGTGCGCCCACTGCCAGATGACAATTAGGTGCCGTATGATTCAGTAACCCACTTAGAACTAGATCGGGTGAAACTCTGACGTAGACCTGATCTCCTTCTATTCGCTCCACGGTTCCATTCCACAAATTAGACTCGCCTATAAAGGAAGCGACAAAACGGTTAATAGGTCGGTTGTAGATTTCCTCCGGCTTTCCAACCTGCTGTACAACGCCGCCTTGCATGACCATAATCCGATCAGACATCGCCATAGCCTCAGCTTGATCATGCGTCACGTAAATGGTTGTAATGCCAGATTCAAGCTGCAGCCTTTTAATCTCCAAGCGTGTTTCTTCTCTCAGTTTGGCATCTAAGTTGGATAAAGGCTCATCTAGAAGTAAAATATTCGGCTCAATCACAAGTGCTCTGGCTAGCGCAACACGCTGCTGCTGACCACCTGATAATTGGTCAATTCGCCGATTTCCGTATCCCTGTAAGTGTACTTGCTGTAACGCACGCTCTACCCTTTGGAGCCTCTCGTCTTTCGGCCGTTTTCTAACTTGGAGACCAAAGGCCACATTCTCAAATACCGTCAGATGAGGAAATAAGGCATAGTTCTGAAACACCATTCCCGTATTGCGTTTGTGAGGCGGCACTGTCGTTACGTCTTGATTGCCAAATACGATACGCCCAGAGGTAGGATAGTAAAAGCCGGCAATCATTCTCAAAGTTGTTGTTTTTCCGCATCCGCTGGGGCCAAGGAAAGTAAAGAATTCACCGGGCTTAATCCGAATATGCACATCCTGAACGCCCGATACTTTCCCAAATTGCTTGGTTACATGTTCTAGAGCGACTTCGATCACGTACAGTACCTCCCTTACTTTGAGCTCGGGTAGAGGAGCTATCTCTACCCGAACGGATGTTGCGCTTATTTCGCGCCTTTCCCTTTAATGCTCTCATCCCAATACTGCATCCAATCTTTTTCTTTTTCAGCCATGACCGTCCAATCGAGGTTCATTGGTTTCAATTCAATGCCTTTCAACCAAGCTGGAAGCGAGTCTTTGCTAATATCCGTACGTGTAGGAATCTGGAACAATTTATCGGCAAGCTCTATACGAAGCTTCGAGTCGAAAAGAAATTCATAAAATTTCTTCGCCGCCTCTTTGTTCTTAGCATTTTTCACCATACCTACGCCGTCTACAAGGATAGGTGCCCCGCTCGTTGGGTAAATAAAATCAAACGGCTGATTTTTCAAATGCTTCTGAATCATAATGTCCTGTAAGTTCCAGAGCGAAAGTGTTCCTTCTTCACGGGCTAATTTTAAGTAAAGGTTAGTAGGATCCTGCGCATATTCCTTCGTATTGGCATCCAGCTTTTTCAGCCAGTCGTACCCTTTTTTAGGATCAGCGGCACCTTCTTTGAAAATCATAGCGGAATAAATCGTTCTCATCGTTCCTGATGCAAGCACTCCCCGAATAATGATTTTGTCTTTGTATTTCGGATCAAGAAGTGCGTCCCAATCTTTAGGAGCATCCTCCTGTTTAAGTGCTTTGGAGTTGTACATGATCACTTCGGGCAGCAGCATTTCACCGTACCAACGATCCTTAGCATCTTTGTACAAAGCTGGTATGCTGTCTGCGAAACTTGGCTTGAAGCTTTCCAAGAGATCTTCGTTCGCCGCAGTCATCAGACCGGATTGGGTGCCGCCCCACCAGAAATCAGCTTGAGGGTTAGCCTTTTCTCCCCGCACACGCTCCAGAATCTGCTGCGCACCCATCGTTAATACCTCGACCTCAACTTCTGGATGCTTCGCATTGAATTTTGGAATAATTTCATCGACAACACTTTTATCTCTAGCTGTATAAATAACAAGCTTTTGCTTCTCTGCGGGCTTAGGTGCCTCCGTAGCAACCGGTTTGTCAGATGGCTTCACCGTGGGTGCTGGACTAGCATTTCCAGAGCTCGGCGCGGAGCCTCCGCAAGCTGTAATTACAACCATCATGATGCTCACTAGAGTGCCTACGAGCATTCTGGACACATTCCCCTTACTTGCTTTCATTTACATAACCTCCCGAAAGGTATATTTTGTTGGAATTTACTACGGGGAAAGCTTCTAGGACACTGTGAATCGCCCCGATGATGCCCGCTTTGTAGCCTAGAGCTGCCAGCTTGATTTGGGGTACGTACGGAACCCATTCCGTCAGCATACCTTGGATTTTCTCAACACCGCTTTCATCGATGTCAATCATCTCCCCGCTTAAAATCAACAAATCTGGATCTAGTATACTGACCATATTCGCGATTCCGTAGGCCCAATGTCTGTAGATGTCATTTAATAATCGGCCTGCCTCTATATGGCCATCTTCCGTATGGCGAATTAGTTGTTTAATCACACCCGGCTCTTCCGCAAAGGAAGGCAGTACTTTTCTGGCCTTTTCTTGGATGACTGGGACCGAGTAATTCCCTTCAAAAACGCCATATTCACCCCGATTAAGCTTCTTTACCTGACCCACCATCATATATCCGATCTCTCCTGATGCTTCACGCGAGCCTCTATAAAATTGTCCATCTAGGATGATTCCCGCGCCGATTCCCGTCCCTACATACATATAAATCTGATTCTTAACTCCGTTGCCGACACCTTTATGAAACTCCCCTAATGTCATCAAGTTAACGTCATTATCAATCACAACAGGTAGACCTAATCGCTCCTCGATCTCCTGTTTCACCGGTAATCCCATCCATCCTGTGCTTGGCGCATAACTCACGGTTCCATCGCGACGCTGTGTAATTCCGGGTAAGCCTAAGCCAACACCTAGTAAGCGAGATTTCTCGAACCCACTCTTGCTAAGCAAAGTCTGCAGACCCAATTCCAGACAACGAATGGCCATATCTCCGTTAGTTGGTTGTTGCAAGCGAAAGTGGTAATCAACTAACAAATCTCCACTTAGATCAGCGATAGACATATACAGCGTACTACCCTCAAAAATCGCCCCAACTACGCCATAAGCTTGAAAATTATATTCAAGCAGGATCGGCTTCCTTCCGCCTTTGGACTCACCTACACCAACTTCATGGATTAACCCTTCCTTCATCATTTCATCGACCAACGCAGATACGCATGGACGGCTTAGCTCTGTTAGCTTCGCCAAATCTGCTCTAGAAACTCGCTTATTTTCCCGAAGCTTACGCAGAATCTCTTGTCTGTTCAATTGTTTAACGAGCTTGCTATTACCAGTTTGATTGCGACCAAGCACCTTGTTCACCCCCTTTGATAGTTAGAATGACTAACAAAGTTTTCTAATACGATACTTATTATGGATTTATCGAATTAAGTACAACTTCAATAAAAAAGTGAGATTGTAATCATCTATTCGCGCATGAATGGAAAAAAAGACTGCCATATGACAGCCCTTCTGAATTTGAAACCCTAATTATAGAAAAGCGTAATAAACCAATAACAAAAATTATTTTCTGCTAGCAAAATAACAGGTAAAGGAGAGATACTAACATGAAAAAATGGATGTTCCTATTAGTAATTCTTTCAACAATGATGTTGAGCGCGTGTTCACTATTAGAAGGAGCAAATAACTCAATAGACTATGTAAATCAAGCTACGCAGCACATCAATAAATTAAGTGATTTTGCTGAACAAGCACCGCAAATGATGAAAGATGCCGCGTTGAATCCCGAAACAAAACAGGAACTTGAAAATCAATTAAACGGATTAAAAAAGGAAATAGAACAATTTAATCTGAAAAGTGTTCCTTCATTTGCAAAGGATATTCATCAACAATTGGTAGAAAAAAATGAAGTATTGTTAAAAGAGATAAATAATGTGGTAGAGAATGGTCATTTGGCACTTGATAAACTTCAAAACTCACAAATCTTAACTACAATTAATGATATAACAGGTTTAATCAATCGAATTACAAATTTAGGCTCGTAAGAACTTCACCGATAGGTGAAGTTCTTTTTTGTGTGGCTTTCGAAGAAATTGTATTATCGCAACTTTTTCATGATAAATACGTCAAATTGATTATATCCATTATATGGAAAATAGAGCCGTGGATTGTTCAAAACGTGAAAATGGAGGCGATAAAAGCGATGAAAAAATCGGTCGTATTGATTTGCGGGTTGTTTGGAGTCTTATCTTTTTCTCAATTGATTTTTGCGGATGAATGGTCGCCAACCTTACCAAACACGATCACGCTGTTGCATGAAACGAAATTGTACTCGAACCCGAACGGATCCACTCCCTCTTGGGCTTCATTAACCCCGCAAAACGTTCAAACTGTGAGTGCAGAGACCGATTGGTATAGACCTCTGCCCAGCGACAAGAAATGGGTGAAAATTCAAACGAACTGGCTAGGGGAGCAGTGGATCCATATTGACTATCATGAAATTGGGTGGATGACGCCAAAAGATGAGTTTCTAGACGTGTCGGGAGAAATGGCATTGTACAATGGACCTGAGTATGGTAGCACGGGAGCGACGCTTTCCAGTCAAATTGTTCATACCAAGGGAGTGTTTTATCGCCCCCTGCAAAATCCTTCTTGGCTCATTGACACCTGGCTTGGCGATAAATGGTTCACACCTTATCAAGCTGACGTGATTGAAGATGTGACAAAAACAACATATGAGACTGTGAACTTGCAAGGTAGAGCATCACTTTTTAGAGCACCTTCCAACCAGCCCTACAGTTCAAACACGCCAACGATCGAGCCTCAAACGTTACGGGCAATTGCCCTCCATGGGGATTTTTACAAAGTGAAAACCAGCGATGGGAAACTAGGTTGGGTTTCCACACGTTATTCTCAGCCACCAGTGGTGGAGGAAATCAGCATTGACATCCCGTTAACGGAAAAAACATCGCTTTATGAATATCCCAATCTTCAGAGTTTTTTGGACCCGTTAGCGCCGCAAACGGTGCACGCGAAAGGAAAAGTGCAAGATGTGTGGGGGAACACTTGGTTTCAAATTCCCACTTGGATGGGCGATGCATGGCTGCTCCATAATGACAACGAGGATCTCAATCCCAATAAAATCTCTGACAATAATGGATACATTCACGTGTTCCCTCAAACTGTGTCAGGCAACAAAGCCGTTTCGGGCCGATTATATGTGGTGAACATGCCAAAATACGAAGGCTACGGTGGTTTTAGCTTCACCTTGCAAATGGTTGACGATAAAGGAAACCTCCTAGCCAGCGCATCAACGAGTGTCTCGGGTGTCCAACAAAATGATGACATTCCGTTCAATGGCTTCTTGGATCGTATGGAACCAAGCTTTCATAACTATACGTTTCGGCTTGTCAACGTACAATTCAAAAGCGCTTATTAAGCGCTTTTTTTGCTCTTTTAAAAGATCTTATAATTGACGAATCATGTGCACTTGTTCCACAAATGTAGTAAATCCTAAACGATCTAATAACCCTACGAGCACCTTGTTGGAATCTCTTATGTTCATGGTTATACGCTTACAAGAGGAAGACAAAGGTGCATATACTTCACTTAATATTGCCTTGAGGATATCTTCTGCGTCTGCTCGGCCCGGAATCGATTCACATTGGTAAAGAGCGATGGTAACCAGGTTACCGTCTTCTCCGAAAACGCGCTTAAAAAGTGCATAGCCAATCACCTCATCTCCATCATCTGAGATAATGATAGATTCCCCATCTTTCATACTGGCCCATTGTGTTTGCCACGCTGACAACTGTCTGTAGAAAGACAGTCCTTTGACTTCCACAGGCAGTCCTCGTCTGGTAACATACCCGCTAGAAGTGTTTGGCTGCAGGAGACTTGCGTCCAGATCTTCTGTATGTTGTAAGCAGATTAGCTGCTCGGTAATACCATAGCCTACACTTTGATAGAGCTTTATCGCAGCTTTGTTTTGAATGAGTGCCTCCAGGAAGGCGATATCCACACCTTGTTCACGATACAACTGGAGGTTTCTTTCCATCAATATTTTCCCGATCCCTTTTCCCCTATGATCAGGCGAAATGCCAGTCCCCCCGTTCCATGCCACTTTCCTTCCTTCTATGACACGGAACCCATTCATCACGAAACCAAAAGGGTCACTATTTTCATATACGACTAAGGAATGCTCTAGTGAGAGGCCTTCACTAACTGTTCTTGCAAGAAATTTGTCCAAGCTCAATGTACTATTTAAGAAATATCCTTCGAACCCCTTATTCCACAACGACACCATGTCTCCAGCCGACAATTCGCTCATTTTTTTGAAAATCATAAGCCTCTACCTCCATAGTGAATTATCCGATGATATAGCGAAATACCTTCTTTTCCATCTCATTAATCATGGACTTATAGTCGGTTTCCTTTCCACTAAGCATAAATTGTAGAGCAAGGCCATCTCTAACTGACCAGAACAAACGGGAAGCTGCCGCGATATCAAGATCGGAACGGAACTCGCCAGTCTTTCTGCCACCCTCCATAATTTCCTGCATGAACAATAAAGCTTTATTCGCATACTGGTTCCATCGTTCCGTTAATTCCGGTTGGCGTGCTACATACAGCATAAACTCCAAATGAAAGGCCAGCCATTTGCGCATTTCGTCAAGTGATTGTCGACGGAATCGATCAAACATATAACGTATTTGATCGGCAGCACTTGGCATATTTTTGAAATCTTCACTGGAGTTCTCCACCATCGCATTCATTTTATCGTCGGCCATTTGGATATACATCTCTTCTTTGCTGGAAAAGTAACTGTATATAGCGCCTTTGCTCATCCCCAAATGACGTACGATATCATCAATAGTCGTAGCTTGAAATCCTTTTTCTATAAAACAATGCAGCGCTCCCTCAAGGATAATCGCCCTTTTTTCTTCTTTATAAGCTTGCGTAACTTTAGGTGACATTCAGCACCTCCATTTTCTATTAGTAAATCAAAACGCCCAATCTCCGTTACGAAACAATGGTTCCACTTCCCCATTCTCCAAGATCCCATCAATATCCATGTCTGCTGAGCCCATCATAAAATCAACATGCGTCAAGCTGTCGTTTAGCCCATGATGCTGAAGATCTTGTTGGCTCATCTCTTTTCCACCATTCAGGCAAAATGGAAAAGCTCTGCCGATGGCAAAATGGCATGAAGCATTCTCGTCGTAAAGTGTGTTGTAGAAAATAAGATTTGTATTAGAAATAGGCGAGCGATGCGGAACCAAAGCAACTTCACCCAAATAGTGCGAACCCTCATCAAACTCAATGAGACTACTCAAATTTTCTTCTCCCTTTTCGGCGTTAAAACCAATAATTCGCCCTTCTTTGAATGTTATTGAAAAGTTTTCAATGAGATTGCCATTGTAACTAAGCGGCTTGGTACTTTTCACGGTTCCGTTTACGCCTTTTTTTAATGGAGATGTAAATACTTCTTCAGTAGGCAAGTTTGCTATAAAGGAGATGCCATTACTGTTGGTATTACCGGCCGAAACCCAAATATGCTCATGAGGTAGACTTACTGTAATGTCTGTTCCGTCAGCGCGGTAATGAAGCGCCTTATATTGACGTTCATTAAGCCTTTTTGCTTTAGTGTCTAAAGAGCTTGAATGTTCTTTCCAATCCTGCACAGGATCATCCCGGTCTACTCTTGTAGCTTGGAAGATAGCATTCCATAGGGCGTCAACCCGCTCTTCTTCGGGGAGTGATGGGAACACCTTATCCGCCCATGCAGGTGAAGGAACGGCGATAATCGACCAACTGACTTTGTTGGTTAACCTAGCGGCAGACAGTTCCCGCAAAGCAGTGTTGGATGTTTTACTCGCTGTTTGAATGCGTTTGGGGTCGATACCGTTCATAAGATCGGGGTTATTGGCCACGACATATAGAAAGGCAGCATCATTTTCTGCTAATTCCTCATACCCTTTTGCCCGCCACATCGGGTACTCAAGCAATGCTTCATGGGGAGCTAGCTCATACTTTAACCGAGTAATTTCATCGTCGAACCACTCAACATAAACGTGTTTTGCGCCGACCCCATAGGCTTGTTTTACCAATCTTCGTACGAAATCCACCGAGATTAGAGGAGCGAAGATGACTAATGTTTGTCCCGGTTGTACGTTGACCCCTAATTGTATGGCTAGAGATGCATATTTATCTAAATTGCCTTGGAATGAATTCATTTAAATCCTCCTTCGTTCTACAAATTGAAATAATAAAGACTGACCAGTCGTTTTATTATTTTCATTATTATTCCATATCGTGCCAACTGTCAAGAAATAAAAAAGGAGCCTTTCGGCTCCGATAGGTTTACATTTGGGAAGCAGCCTTGCCAAAAGTTCAACATCCTGTTCTCTGGCTTTAACAACTGCCATATTTTCATCTTCTCAGCCAGCAGCCGGATGTATTCCCTTGTATTACGACCTTCCGTCCACCGCACATAACCTACAGACAAAGTCCCTATAGTTTCTTCAATCATCGAGACCGTTGAAAAAAGCGGTTTTCAGTCATTGAGCTCTTTTAATAAGCAAACCCATGCCGGCTGCTCTCCCCGAGACTACCGTAATCGGTATCATCTGGCGCCTTAAGCATATAGAAAAAGGTCAGTCTGCTGCGGCAGACCGACCTTTTTCTTATTCAACCATCGTTCATCTAACTTTTCCTAGAATCAACTTAGGTTCCTCATTGCCGAACGAAACGTTCTGTAGAAACTGTAGTTGTATGCTACCTTCATAGAACGAGCATTTTAAAGTCACGCAAAATGGCGCTTCCACGTATCTTAACGTTAACAAGAGCGTATTTGTATCCTGCCATGTTGCTGAGCCTACTGCTACATTTTTCTGTCTCATATGCAGCGTATACGTTCCCTCATACCATTCGTTTCTACCAAAGTAAACCGTATGTTTTCCGGTGTTATTCTCAATTGATACGTTGGCGGAATCCTCTGTAAAATCAATAGATAATGTTTTAATTTGTTCCTCATTTTCTTCTAACTCGAACTCGATTCCCGATATGCTGGTCTCCAGCGTTGAGCTTAAAAGAACTCGTGGCGGTTCTAAGCGCAGTCCATGTAACACTTGGGTTAACAACTCAGAAGATTCCTTATCCTCAGGCAGTTCTTCTGATTTCAAGGCAGGCAGCAGATGCTCCCAAATCGTATCAAGAACGTTCTGCATGTTATTCACTCCGGACGTTATCGCGATGACGACATCCTGCTCCGGGAGGACAACGCAGAACTGCCCGAAAGCTCCGTCGCCTCGATAAGCGCCGTGACGGCATCTCCAGAATTGATACCCATACCCTTGAGACCAATCATTATTGGTGCTGGAGTCATTGGAAATTTGCTTCGTTGTCGCTTCTTCTACCCACGACTCAGGTATGAGCTGGTCCCCATCCCATTGACCTTTTTGTAGATATAGCTGTCCAAACTTGGCAATATCCTCGGTTTTGATCTTCATTCCCCAGCCGCCAATGTGGATGCCGCGGGGGCAGCTTTCCGAAGTGGCTCCTTGGATGTCCAGCGGTTCCAACAGTCGCGGCTGCAGATATTCCAGTAGTGATTGATTGGTTACCTTTTGTAAGATGGCCGAAAGCATATAAGTAGCCCCGCTGTTATACACGAAATGCGTACCTGGCTCATGTTCCACGGGAAGTTGTAAGAAATTGTTAACCCAGTTATCGGTTGACTGCATCTTTCCGGACGTATCTTCTGCATGCCCTGTACCCATCATGAGTAAGTGTCGGATGGTCATCGCAGCTAAATTCGGTGTAACTTCTGGCGGCGTATCCTCAGGGAAAAAGGAGATAACCTGGTCATCGAGCGAGACTCGCCCTTCTCCCACTAACAATCCGATGGCTGTTGAAGTAAAGCTTTTAGTTAAAGAAAACAGCATATGAGGACGTTCAGGCAAATAAGGTGTCCACCATCCTTCCGAAACAACGTGCCCGTGTCGGACGAGCATGAAGCTGTGAAGCTCTAGACTGCGGTCTTGAAGCTCTTGTAGCAATCTTGTAATCGAGGAAGACGCGATACCTTGACGCTCAGGCTGACTTCTTGGTAGGGATCGAATAGCACTCATTCTTGTCTCTCCTTCTACACACCAGAATATGTAAACCAACAAGTCTATTATATCACTTGTATTGTCTACTTTTACAAATATTAGATTACAAGACTATCAACAACATGCAAATCGATAGGAGCATATTACCTGCATACCGGGTAATACAGGAATTACGAGCTAGCTTCGAAGGTCCTCCTTTTTTCATATTATTCAAAATCAATCCTACCCGTAATACCTGGTCTAACAACCAAGGGTTGATCCACATTTACGAATCGGTTATTCTTTACCACGACTTCATCAGCATCAATGGCATGAACGCCGATCGCCGAATTTTTAAAGAGATTTCCCGTAATCGTAATATTTCGATTATGCTTCCCATCGAAGCCTGCGGATTTGATGCCTATGCAGCCCTCAGCGCCATATCGCGGATGAAATCCGCAATGATCGAACTCGCAATCGTAACATGATCATTCCTGATAAGATGCCCGGCTCCAGCAATGTTTACAAACTCGGAGTGAGTACACCTATAGCTTTCAGCCTCCCAATAATCGGCCGCACATAGGCTTCCCTCGGCCGCAAATTCAGGAATATCTTGTGTGAATTGAACGCGATAGAGATGTCCGCCCTCCTGCTCCCCTTCATGGGACCAATCAGCAATCACCCTTTTCTCCATATGCTCACCATTGTAAAATTCTATATGGCTGCCTGCCTGCAATGCGGCAAACGTATACTTCCCGAAGAACAGCGCTTCGCGCGGTGAAAGCCTGCTGCCAAAGAATAGCCAGTTGCTTTGAATATTTTGCCCATCCATTCTGACGCCTTCCACATACATCCTGCTGATTTCAATTCTCCCGCCGCACTTAAACAGCTTCCATGCATCTCTCGGTGCCGTAAATAATCTGTTCCCATCAGGCTTGAAAACGACCCGATCAGCTGTTATATGGCGGCAGCTCTCTGTTAACATTGCAAAACCGTTGGCATTCAGTACACGTATATTGTTCAGTTCGAGATCATTACATCTTGCAAAGTAGGTTTGGAAATCCGTTTGTGCTCCTTGATGCCACGAAAGATGTTCGCCTAGCAGAACTTTGGAAGCCACGCTCACGCTGTTTAAGACAAGCGTCCGTTCACCTACCATTTTCCAAGTAGCGTCCGCGCCGCCACCATAGGTGACACTTTCCCCAATCAATGCCCCTGTAATGGAGTCCAATCGGTTCATGCAGTAAGTTCCCATTCTCTCATAGCATGGATTGCCATCGAAGACCTTCACTGTAATGGACGTATCTGTACGTGCTATGACCACTCCAGCAGATGCGAATTCAGGCTCTCTCGTAAACGCGAGATTCAGCAGCGACAGGTTCTCATTGTCCTCACACCATAAGATCGATGGCAAATAACTATGAATAGCCTCGTCATTGTAACCGACCAGCACAGTTGCCGGTTCACCGTCTTCTCCGACTGCTCCTTGAAGCGTTAATCCGCTAGAAGCGTTAATTGGCAGATGACATTCTTTCGATTGTTGATTGCCGCTTCCTTCATCGTGTACCATTCCCTCGGTCTCTAGCAGCTTAACGGAAACCAACCTATATCTCCCTGGTTCAAATATGACTCTTTCCGCACTCACCTCTATAGCTCTGTTAATTGCTTCGCGGATACCTGCTGCGCTATCCTATTCAGATGGGCGCGTATAATCTTTCACATAGATGCTTTTATCAGAAAACAAAAGAATTTCCTCCTTCAACCATTTCTCGGCATAATGTCATCATTATAAAGCTTCTTTGGATCACCAAATATAAAGGATCTAACGAAATCTTTAGATATATAACAATTTTCAGCTCAATCTTCTTCTGAAAATCTTTATTTTGAACGTAAAATAAAACGGTTCCAATGTTTTGCTTGCAATAAGGATCATAAATGGTGATTCCGAATGTGGGAAGTCATTACCATGGTTGGCGATGTCAAAAACGATAGCGGAAGACAATCTTTATTTCGATATCGTCATGTTAAAACTAGACAAAAAGAAAAGCCTGATTGCTCAAGCTTTTCTCCACTAACGCCATATCTAGATCAACGGTTGCACCGGTTCTATCCCCCACGCTTAAATCATGAATCCACCATCTATGTTTATAGATGCTCCTGTAATGTAAGCAGCCTCTGGGGATGCCAGATAAGAAACCAGACCAGCCACTTCTGTTGCTTTTCCATAACGGCCCAGAGAAATTAAGCCTTTAAGCATAGGAGCCATCGAACCATCAGCTGGGTTCATATCCGTATCAATCGGGCCCGGTTGAAGGTTGTTGACGGTTATACCAAGCGGTGCCAAATCGCGAGCAAGCCCACGAGTAAGTCCAGCTACGGCTGCCTTCGCCATGCTATAAAGGCTCATACCTGGGAAAGCACTAATATCGCCGTTAATGCTGCCGATTGTGAGGATACGGTCCCCTTCTCCCATTTGTGGAGCTGCAGCTTGCACAGCTGCAAATATGGCACGAACATTTACGGCCATTAAATGATCAAATTCTTCTATCGTAAATTGGTCATACGGCTTCACTTCAAGTAGACCGGCATTATTAACCAGGATATTTATTCCACCGAAAGCTTTTACCGTATCAGAAACTGCGCCTTTTACTGAATCTGGGTCGCTGCTGTCAGCGCGAAGGGCTAACGCCTTGCCCCCTGCTGCTTCAACTTCCTTAACTAATTCCTCAGCTTTTTGCACAGCACTCGCATAGGTGAAGGCAACGGCTGCGCCTACACTGGCGAGACGTTTCACGATTGCCGCTCCAATACCGCGGGACCCCCCAGTAACCAATGCTACTTTTCCTGATAATGTTGCAGTTTGCATATAATTAACATCTCCTTAAAATGATGATTGTATTTGTAGCATAATCTTCCAAGCCGAGTCATTAGATTCATCGAGCTACTTCTCTCGCTTGAGTTTATCATTAGGGAATGATCGTTCCGAAAAGGAATAAAAAAAATTATCGCAGAAAGTTTAATGACATACTAACGATATTGTCTAGTGTTTGACGATCAGAAGTCACAGCCGAAACAGAAATACCATACTTAACATTTACAAGATACTGAGATAAGGCTCTTAAATTAGGATTTCCTTTGATTTCACCATTAGTTAAAGCGCGTGTTAATAACTGATAGAACGCTCTTTCGTTTTTGGCTGTGGTAGACTGTGCGCGTCCTGATACATCGGGATGAGCTGTCATTTCCAATGTGGCATTCACCATAAAACAACTCTTCGGCATATTATGTTCAATTACTTTATTAAAAAAGCGGATCAACAACTCTTTAGCTGGTCCTTTTTCATAAAGAATTGAACCTAAGCAATCATTGGATTGATCTTCATATCTATCTAAAGCTACGAGATACAAGTCCTTTTTGCTGCCAAAAGTCTCATAAATACTACTGCGACTTAGTCCTAACGCGTCGACAAGATCTTGCATTGAGGTTCCTTCGTATCCTTTTTCCCAAAATACTTCCATTGCGTTCTCAATAGCTTTGTCGATGTCAAAAGTTTTGTTTCTGGACATTTTTTAATCATCCCCTGTTACTTATTCTACAACATCTTTAACATCTTTTCAACACTTTAAGGAACGATCATTCCGAATTTTTCCCAAAATACAACCTATCTGTTCTAAAGAGAACGTACATTATCTGATACAAAAAATAAGCAGGACCGCTAATAGCGAATCCTGCTTATTTTTAATCGATCTGCTCATTCAATTCATGTACTATACGACATTAACCTCAACTTCGATATTCCCCTTGATTGCTTTGGAATACGGGCAAAATTGATGAGCGGCTTCAACCAATTCCTTGGCAACATCGGCCTCGACGCCATTGACGGAAACATCCATTTTGGCTGCCAATTCATAGCCGCCACTCCCATTTTTGCCAATGGTAATACTCGCGGTTACTTTCGTGCTCTCCACTTGAACTTTCTTCGTCCTGATGATTAGCTTCATCGCTCGAAGTGACTTTCCCCTCTCTTCCAGCATCAGCCGTTGCCGTTGCTGTATACAATTTTTCCATATCAATTCTCCCCTTTGTATTTGGAAATATCACGAAACATATTTATCTCCTACAACCCATCTTCTTATACGAACTTCTGAAGGTAAAAAAATAAAGGCTATCCCACTAGTAGAGTAACTCTACTTTGGAATAGCCTCATTCCTTTTTTCCACACTTAACGAATTTTACAAGTATTACGGCCAAGCATTTGATTAATCGCACATTTTTGCGCTATGCCTGTAATAAGGAACGGAAGTGAGATCAATCCTGCTAATTTCCAGTAACCAGGTAAGAAGTAAAACAACGACAATAGCGCTACACCCAAAATAACACGAACTACACGATCTGTACCGCCAACATTTTTCATCATCTATTACCTCCATATTGTATTGGTTTGTTTTATTGTGTTTCTGATTACGATCATAACAGAAGCGTTTTGATAGAACCGTAACTTTGTCACATAGCAATAAAATGAACGTTTGGAGGTAATAATAGCTGCAATTATTGTTCTATATATTTTTTCAAATCCTCACGCAGTATATGAGAAATCTGGCCTCTAGATAATTGCAGCACCCCTTCTTTCTCGAGCGATTTCAGCGTTCGACTGATGACTTCGCGGGCCGTTCCCAGCTCTATGGATAGGGTATCATGCGTAATGGTAAGGTTATCTCGTCCATCATCAGTCATCTCAACCAGATATTCTGCTATTCGGCCGCGGATTGATTTGAAGTTGATGCTATCCAGTAAGTTGGACATAATGATAATTCTTTTGGCGAACATTTTAAAAATAAACTGTCGAAAGCTTTTGTAACGGTCCATCCAGTCTTTAAACACGTCAACTGGAATAGCAACTACAGCGCAACGCTTTTCGATGCAGGCAGAAGCTTCATATTCGGTCTCACCGAGAATACTGGACATCATGAGGGGACAGCATTCCCCGCCATTGACTCGATACAGGGTTATTTCTCTTCCGCTGCCGCTGATCTTATACATTCTTACTGTTCCTTCCAGAATTAAAACGGCATGATCCAAGAACTGGCCCTCTTCAAATACAAAGCTAGGCTGTAAATCTAACATTATAATTCCCTCATCGCTCCAGTCCTCTATGGAAATATCGGACAAACTAGGGAAGCATGATACAATATGCGGGACTTTATCAAGCATGGCAGAAGACATTGGTAGTATCCTTCCTTGTGAAATGGTAGGTTTTAACAAGCACAGTATACCATTAACTAGTCCATTGTTCGATCTAACTTAGTGCAAATAAAAAAGTGACAGCAGTCAATATCTGACTAGCTGTCACTTCTTAAATACAGGAATGTAACCTCTCAGACTAAAGAAACATTACACAAGCTGTGTTGGTTTTTGACCCTTTTTGAACAAAGAATCAATGGAGATTACATAGCTGCCATTTAAGAGAAGATAAATAGCTGCCCCAATCATCGAAAGATCCAGCTCGTATCCGGCCATTTGACCGTTTCCGAAGAATCCTACGGCTAATTTCACTTTAAAAGTAGCGACTAGAAGTATGATAACCATTAGTGCGGATACAACACGTGTACCGAATCCCAGAATGAGTGCAAGTCCCCCTATCAGTTCGATCGTTGCCACGACATAGGCCATAAAGCCTGGAATACCGATACTGTCAAACCAGTCTGCTATATTGCCAATACCTCCTTGATACTTAGCAACTCCATGAGCAAAGAAGGTAATTCCTAACAGTACTCTTATAATTAAAGCGCCAATATGATAATTATTTTTCACTTTTATGTCCCCTTTTCCTCACTAACTTTTTTAAAGTAATAAACTTTATGTTCGTATAATACAGTAATATACTTACTAATGTCAAGCAACTATAAATAACTTATTATTGTACTTATTAGGGATTAACGCAAATAATCACGCCTGCTCTCGGCAGCCGTGATTGAAATTAACAACGATCATATTTATAAAACCTTGCCAATCAAGCTTTTTTCATCAATGTATTATCAATTACTTTGATTTTTTCTTTGCTGCGGATCTTCCTTGTTTTTCTGGATCATTTGATTTCTCAGCATGTTGAGACCCGTTTGGTTTGATTGGACCGTTATCACCCATGTTCATTGCTCCTTTCCTTAGGATCTTGTTTCATTATTTGCCAAGAGGTAACGAATTATGCCGTAACTAAACTATCAAACACTACATCTCTTGAATGCTCACACGAATGAATTCGCATGATTCCTGGATCATCTCCACTACTATAGAGAAGTAAACCAGGCGTAATCTGCATTTCCTGCGGGATGGTTCTTAACCGACAAGCAGACGAATGCCTTCCTGCTTAATATTTTGACTAGCATTGTGATCCCGATCATGGATGGTGCCACATCCCGTGCATGTCCATACGCGTAAGGCAAGATGCTTCACATCCGAATTACGGGTTCCACACACATGACAAAGCTGGCTGGACGGAAAGTTTTTCGCAACGACGCTGATCGTGCGATGATACCAGTCAGCTTTGTACATGAGAAAGGTGCGAAACATCGACCAGGAGACTTCCGCAATGGATTTTGCCAATTTGTTATTTTTTTTTAAGTTCGACACTTGCAAGTCTTCGAGGCAAATAGTTTGGTTTTCACGAATCAGCTTCGTTGACAGTTTGTGTAAAAAGTCTTTGCGGCAGTTGGCGATCTTCTCGTGGATGCGGGCAATCTTGACTTTAACTTTCTTCCAATTGGAGCCGCCTTTGGTGCGGCGAGACAATCGTCGTTGCCATAAAGCCAACTGCTTTTCGTATTTGCTAAGATGCTTTGGGTTGGCGAACGCCTGACCATCGGAACAAACCGCAAACGTCTTGATGCCCAAATCAATGCCAACTACTTTAGCGATCTCCGGTAACGATTTTATCTCTGCTTCACAAAGGATCGAAACAAAATATTTGCCAGCCGCATTTTGGCGAACCCTTGCGAGAGAGGATGCGTCCATCCAGTGGTCTTGAATTTGCAAAACGAATACGTCCAAGCTTCGGAAGCTTGAGAAAGTGACCCTCAATAGCGATGTTTCCGTTGGTATACTTAGTTGTATAACTTTGAACAGGATTTTTACGACTCTTAAAACGCGGATCCGCGTTTTGCCTTTTAAAGAATCGGTCAAAGCTGTCTGCCAGGTTACGGATAGCAGACTGCAAAGCAATGCTGTCCACTTCTTTGAGCCATTCGAATTCTTGTTTCAAAGCAGGGAGTTGTGTTGCACACGTGTTGTAAGACAATCCCTTATTTGTTTCCGTAAAGGCTTGATTCCACTCCGCAAGAAAGCGATTAAAAACAAAACGGCAGGAGCCAAACGTTTTGCGAAGGAGGTTCTCCTGCTCCTTTGTTGGGTAGATGCGATAGCTAAACGCTTTATGGTGTAGCAAAACAGCAACCTCCTTTCAATAGTAGCAGTATAACCATTATAGCACATACGTTCGTGATTAAGTGACAAAACCGCCGATTCATCTCATCACTAAAGTAACGAGTGTTCTCGGCTGTTCATAAATTGCTTAATTGGATGTAACGATGTGCAAATCTCGAATAAATGTGCTCATATGTCTTTTCATCTTTTCATAGTGAGAACTAGCATTATCTAGTTGTTCATTGGTTAAGCGGTCCATTGAAATAATCTTGAATTGCCGCCAATAAAGATCATAGTTGTAAGTTGGATGAAAACTCGGCTTGCTCAATTTAATCGTGGATTTATCTAACATTTTGGTTTTGACAACATCAATGGATGCCAACCCTCCAATTCTTGTATGTAACTCACTCTGAGCGGATAGAAAATTTCCGAGTGAATAAAGAACTAAAGTTTCATTTCCTTTTTTCCCTATTACCCAAGCCGGAGGTTGTAGAACATGCGGGTGGTTACCTATCACAATATGAACACCAAGATCCGCTAGCTTTTGGGCGAGTCCCATTTGAGTTTTATTCGGGAACCGTTCATATTCCTTACCCCAATGCACAGCAACCACAATGACATCGGATATTGGTTTGGCCTGTTCCACATCACTATGAATTTGAGTCTCATTAATCATATTTACCAAATAAGATTTTCCTTTAGGAAGTGGAATTCCGTTGGTCCCATAGGTGTAACTCAAAAACGAAAATGTAATACCATTCTTGGTTATCGTCCTAATCCTGTCATGATCTGCTTGTGATTTGAAAGCTCCTGTGTAAGGGATTCCGAGCGTGTCCCAGTAAGTAAGAGCACTTTGAATAACCATCTCTCCTCTATCAAGGGAATGATTATTAGCAACAGTTACAAGATCCACTCCTGCATCTTTCAGTGCATCTCCAACTTCATGAGGGCTGTTAAACGAAGGATAGGCGGAGAGTCTCAGTTCCTTGCCTCCAATCATCGTTTCTTGATTAGCTACAAGAATATCGGGAACTTGTAACATCCTCTGAACCTCTGTAAACATTTTTTTAAAATTGTAGGTCCCATCTCTTTGTTCTGCGTCGAAATAGACGCGATCGTGAATCAAAATATCACCGATTGCTCCCAAAGTAACTTTGGTTACTACCGGCTTTTCTTCTATAGAAGTGATGGGTAGGGATGGCTTGATAGGTGGCAAGGTCTGATCTGCTTTTGGTTTAATTTCGTTGGGTCTTGTGAATCTGTTCAAGCAACCGGAAGTCAAAAACAGGATTGTAACAATCACAGCAATACGTAGCATCACGATGAACCTCTCCTGTTGAGTCGAATGGTGATTGCTCCGTTAGTATTCCCCTACCGCGGCGTAGTCCATGATTAAACATTGTTTGGTAAAATGAGATAAACCTCTATCGAGGTCTTTCGAAGATGAGCGACCGCGCTTATGGGAAGGTTTATTCGCCAATAAGAATTTCATTCTCCGACTAAGTCGGAAACTTATAAATTCTTATGTGGAAAAAAGCTTATCCCATTTGGAATAAGCCTTAATTTTCCATCCCTGTTATCGCCCTGAACCTCGGTATTTAGACAGGTTTTTGATGGTTGGTGTAAACCCCGATTATAGATAAGACAGCTGCTACGCCATTAGCAATTGCATTCATCTCATCGTCTTGAATAATATCTAATCCGTAAGCGTTCAAAATCAGTTTGACTGCTCCTAATAAACCCAAAGTTAACGTATAATAGTTCACTTTCATTTCTCTCACCTCCTATAAAAATAGGATGATATATCCTATGTGAGAGATTATGAGTCGGACATATCCAAATGGTATGGTTCCAAAAGCACAAAAAAAGTGCTGCCACCCTTGTTCAGAGGTGGCAGCACTTTTTACTTTGTCTAAATCAATCCAAACTCCTGACCGACCTTCTGCAGTCTATCTAAGGCAAAAGATAAGTCTTCCTTTGTATGCTGAGCCGTTACAATAAGCCGCACTCGGCCTTTATCCATAGCGACCGTCGGATAAATGATACCTTGGGCGAACACACCTTCTTCCAGCAAACGATCCGAGAAGCGCATGGTTTGTGCGGGATCGCCTATGATAATCGGTATGATAGGTGTCTCACTTGCGCCAGTATCAAAACCTAACTGCTGTAAAGCAGCCCGGAAACCATTAGCGTTATCCCAAAGCTTTGTTACTAAGTCCGAACTTTCCTTAAGCACTTGAATAGCGGCTAAGCACGTTGCTGCAACCGCAGGCGGTTGCGAGGTACTGAACAGAAACGGCCTTGCCGTATGAATCAAATGCTCTTTCAAGAGCTGCGCACCGGCAACATAGCCACCAACAGCTCCGATTGCTTTGGATAAGGTGCCTATTTGGATATGCACTCTTCCATGAAGACCGAAATGGTCTGTCGAGCCTTTACCGTTGGTGCCAAGGACTCCGCTCGCGTGGGCATCATCCACATACACAATAGCGTCGTAGGCTTCTGCTAGTTGAACAATGTCGGGCAGCGGCGCGATATCGCCATCCATACTGAATACACCATCTGTTACAACGACACGTTTACGATGCTTTTGGGTTTCTTTCAAAATGGCTTCAAGTTGATTCATGTCCTTGTGGGCGAAAATTTTGCGGCTTGCCTTCGTTAAGCGAATGCCATCAATAATACTCGCGTGATTCAGCTCATCGCTAATCACCACATCATCGGGTCCAAGAACAGCTGACAATGCGCCTTGGTTCGTTGTAAAACCGGACTGAAACACAAGGGCTGCCTCAGTGCCTTTAAACTTGGCCAGCTCGATCTCCAGTTCATCGTGAATATCGAGAGTTCCCGTAATCGTGCGTACCGAACCGCTGCCAACCCCATACTTCTCAATAGCTGCGATCGCAGCTTCCTTAAGCTTCGGATGATGGGTCAAACCCAAATAATTATTGGAAGACATCTGAAGAACTTTCTTACCATTTAGGTACATCCAGGAGTCAGAACCGCTTTCCCATACTTTAATGGAGCGGTATCTTCCTTCTCGTTTCCACCCTTCGATATCCGCTGCCAAATCATTCAAATAGTTCATGTGAACCTCCTCAGAGTTTTGCGGAGCAAGACTTGCATCGTAAGCATCCGCTTTGGAGTTTTGCTTTAGTGTGTAAATACTATTTTGCCGCATTGACCTTGATTCATTAACTGGAACGCTTCCTCATACTGATCTAATGTAAATCTATGTGTGATAACCGGTGCTAGATCAATTCGCTTCTGGTTCAGCAGTCCCTTCATTTGATACCAAGTTTCGTACATCTTTCGCCCAGTAATCCCTTCAACGCGCAGCCCTTTAAAAATAATTTGATTCGTAAGGTCCAGGCTCACCTCTTTGGTTGGAATGCCGAGTAAGGACACTCTGCCCGCGTTGGCGGCAGCTTCAAAGCCGTCTACGATGGCCTGAGGATTGCCAGACATTTCAAGAACAACATCAACGCCTTCTCCATCCGTCATTTCTCGGACAGCCTTGGATATACGCGTTTCCATAGCGTTAATCGTAACATCCGCACCCATTTGTCGAGCGAGCTCCAAGCGGTTTGGGTTAATATCCGCGGCATAAATTGTTCCTGCTCCGCAAGCCTTTGCTACTTGAATGGCCAATAAGCCAATCGGACCCACACCTATGATGGCAACTGATTTTCCTACAATGTCGCCGGACAGAACCGTTTGCACTGCGTTACCAAGCGGGTCCTGCAAGCAAGCGATTTCAAAAGGCAGGTCAGGAGCATTATGAATAATGTTGGTTGCCTTCACTACGGCATATTCGGCAAAACAGCCAGGTGCCGTAATCCCGAAGCTTCTAGTATTCGGGCACACATGCGCATTCCCTGTTCGGCATGCTTTACAGGAACCGCATACCATGTGACCCTCCGCAGAAACATAATCACCGATTGCAACACCCGTGACCCGTTCTCCGACTTCCACAACAATGCCTGCGAATTCATGACCAAAGACGTTCGGTGTTACAACAGTTTTGTCTGCCCAGGCATCCCAATTGTAAATATGTAAATCTGTTCCACATATCGATGTTGCTTTAATGCGGACAAGAACCTCATCGGCTCCGCAAGTCGGAATAGGAACTTCTTTCAATATGGCACCAGGTCCCCTGTGCTCTTTAACCAATCCAATCATGGTAGCGCCCATCATCGTTCCCCCATTTAGTTTAATATAATGCACAAACGTGCGCTTTATCATCTATATACCATATTATACAAATGTATGTTATATTGTAAATAGGCAATTTGACAAAACGGAAAATAAATATTGGGGGACCTGATATGAACGAACCGATACATAAAATGGTGGGTCGAAAACTGTTAAACATTCGCAAAACAAGAGGACTAAGCTTAGATCAAGTCGCTGATCTGACAGGGGTTAGCAAAGCAATGCTAGGGCAAATTGAACGAGGAGATTCGAATCCGACGATTTCTGTACTTTGGAAAATTGTGAGCGGCTTACAAATTTCGTTTACGAGTCTAATCGAAGATACCGAACCGAAGATTACGGTTGTCCGCGCAACCGGGCTTTCGCCATTTGAAGAGGAAGATGGACAGTATCGTGCGTTCCCGCTCTTCCCTTTTCACCCTCAAAAGAGCTTTGAAATTTATACGGTCGAAATGGATCGCGACTGCAGCCATGCCTCCGAGCCTCATAATGAGGGCGTTGAAGAATACATTCTCATGGTAGAAGGAAGTCTGGATCTAACGATCTCCCAGGAAAGCTATACGCTCAAAGCTGGCGATGCCATTCACTTCACAGCAGATCGGCCACATACGTATACGAATACATCTGACGCTAAAGCCGTCTATAAAACTTTAATTTACTATCCGCCTTCTTAACTTTCTATTAAAGAACGCAAGCTGCCGAATACCAAGGCCGCTTGCGTTTTTTTCTCATTATACCTTGACTAATGTCTTATAGAATTGCTCGATTTCAATCGGCTTTCCGCCATTCACACGCGATTCCTCGGCAGCAAACGCCATCAGATGGCTACGCACAGAAGCAGCCGCGGATGATTCACTTTCTCCCCCTGTATATCCACGAACCTCGCGAAGAAAACTGCGCACGATGCCCACATCGCCGCCGCTATGCCCTTCTTCGGATGCATGGACATGAATCGCATTCTGCTCATTCGTCACAAAATCAGTTACAGTGAATGAATGCTCTTCCATGTTTCCTCTGATTTCACCCTTTGTTCCCATGACTTGCACAATGCGCGTATTATCTCGCGTAAACCCGCACATGCTGAACATCGCAGTAGCTCCGCTGGCAAATTCCATATTCACTACCTGATGGTCAACGACGTTGTTATCGCTGCGGTACACGCATTTGCCGTATGGCGTTGTGCGCAGCGCCTCAAGTATGCCCTCTAAGCTAGTATCTGTTGTGAACTTCGCTGCCCAGTTCTTTCCGGAGCCCAAATAATATTTGGGCGCATAGTATTGGCAGCTGGCTTCCGCCGGACAGCCGTCGAGACAACGTGCAGGCGCGCCTTCGGGCGCGTTCTCCGCATTAAAATGCATAAGTGATCCGAAAGAACTCACACGCTCGCAAGGCTCGCCCATGATATACGATAAAATATCCATATCGTGGCACGATTTGGCCAAGATCATCGGACTCGAAGTGTTCGAGTTATTCCAATTGCCGCGCACAAAGCTGTGCGCCATATGCATATTGCCGACATTCTCATTGAGTTGAATGGAGACGATTTGTCCGATTTTCCCCTCATCGATGACACGTTTCATTGCCGTCCAGAACGCGGTATAACGCAGTACATGGCATATCGTCAGCAAGCGATTATGCTTTTTAGCCATACGCTCCATTTCAACGCATTCCTCAGGACTTGGCGACATCGGTTTCTCAAGAAGAACGTGATAACCAAGCTCAAGCGCCTTGAGCGTCGGCTCGTAATGCATCTGATCCTGCGTACAAATGATGGCGATATCCGCCAGCTTCGGCTGCGCCAAGAGCTCTTCCCAATCCGAATGGGCATGCTCCTGCGAAATTCGATGAGCAGCAGCAAAAGCTGCCCTTCTAGCTTCATCCGGCTCTGCTACCGCGATAATATCAAGTTCGTGAGGATAATTAAGCGCGTAAGGCGCATAAGCTTGGGCCCCGCGATTGCCGGCTCCCAGCAGAATGGCTGTAACTTTTTGCATAGTTGGTCTCTCTCCTTATGTTGTCTGTTAGGACTTGCTGCCTGTAAAAGCAATCCCTTGAATAAATGAACGTTGGAAAATAAAGAAGATAATAATCATAGGCAAAATAGCCATCATAGAGCCTGCCATAATAATCGTATAATTCGTTTTATGCTCTCCTTGGAGGAACGCAATGCCCGCTGACAGCACCATTTTGTCCGGTGAACTGTTAACGATAAGCGGCCACATCAGATCGTTCCACGACCACAACATGGTGAAAATGGCGAGAGCGATCATCCCCGATTTGGCTAAAGGCAGCATGATCTGCCAATAAATGCGAAATTGATTACAGCCATCAAGCTTAGCGGCTTCTTCCAGCTCGTGCGGCAGCGTCATGAAAAATTGGCGCAGCAGAAATGTGCCGAAAGCACTGAATAAGCCTGGAACAATGAGTGCGGTAAGCGAGTTGAGCCATCCTAGGTCTTTCATAATCATATACTGCGGAATGAGGAATACTTGACCCGGCACCATAAGTACGGACAGCATCAGAATGAAAAAGAAATGACGCCCCGGAAAGTTAATTCGGGCAAAAGCATAAGCAGCTAGCGAACAAATGATTAATTGGCCGATTACTTTTACCACCGTTGTAATAAAGGTATTCCAATAAAAAGTGAAAAATGGCAAGTTCACAAATACCTTTGAGTAATTGCTCCATTGAAACGTTTTAGGAAGTAGAACTGGAGGTATCGCCGTTGACTCTCCTAACGTTTTCACCGATGTAAGAAACATCCAGATGAAGGGAGTTACCATGATGATAGCACCTAGGATAAGAATAAGATGAATTAGCCCGGTCTGAACCGATTTTCGTTGATGGATTCTGGTGTTCATGCAGCCGCCCTCCTCATTCGTAGTGAACCCATTTCTTCTGAATTTTCATTTGAATATACGTAATGATCATAATAATGGTAAACAGCAGGACAGCGATGGAAGACGCATAGCCCTTGTTATTTTTCAAGAAGCCGTATTTGTAGTATAAGAACACAATCGACTGCGTTGATTCCATGACGATATCGCCTACCATCATATATATGAAGTCGAATACCTGAAAAGCGCCAATCAGTGAAGTAACCAGCACGAAAAATATGGTTGGCGTCAAGAGAGGTATCGTAATACGCATAAATTTGGTTACAGGCCCCGCACCGTCAATGGATGCGGCTTCATAGTAGGAAGCTGAGATACCTTGGAGTCCAGACAGAAATATAATCATGTGGCTGCCAATGGAACACCATATAGCAACAATAATAATCGATAATAATGCTGTACGATTATCCGTCAACCAGTGAGGACCAGGAATTGACAATAAACCAAGTAAGTAATTGATCAAACCGAAATCAGAATTGTACAGCCATTTCCAGACCATTGCGATCGCGGCCGGCATAGTGATGACCGGAAGAAAATACAATGTGCGGTATATGGACAACCCTTTGACCTTCTGGTTCAGCAGAACAGCCAACAAAATAGCCAGGATGATCCCGATCGGCACAGCTAGGACGATATAAATGCTAGTATTTCGGATAGCGTGAAGCAGCTCTTTATCCGTAAACAGTACCTTGTAATTCGCCAAGCCAGTCCAGGTATATTTGCCAAAAGCCCCCCATTCCGTAAAGGAGAAATAAAAGGTTTGGAACACAGGCCAAATATAAAACACCAGCAAGCCAAGCATTAGTGGCATAATCATGATATATGCCCACTTCCAATCGGATAGTCGCTTCGAGCTGAATCGCATGTTTACTCACTCTCCTATGAGTGGAATTGGGGAAGGAGACCCGCTGTCGAACGTTGCTTTTCGAAACGGATCCCCTGAGCCTTATTTTTCTGCTGCTAATGCTTGGTTCATCTTAGCTCCGAGCTCTTTGGCCGCATCAGCTACCGGTTTATCTCCCGTCCATGCATTTTTCAAAATTTCTGTTTCGTAAGTATTCCAAACCGAAGTATTTTTGGACACAGGGTATGGCGTTGCATACTCTGCCATGTCAATGAAAGCTTTTGCTTTGTATTGCGGGAATGTTGCTAACCAAGAAGTCTCACTGCCCTTGTAAGCCGGAATCGCTCCGCCTTGCTTCGCAGCAATTTCAGCCGCTTCCTTAGAGCCAAGGAATTTAACGAATTCCCATGCTTCTTTCGGATGTTTGGTGTTCGCGGATATGACATTACCCAGACCGTGAATGACAACGCCTTGCTTTTTCCCTTTTGGCAGTACGGCTACGTCAGCATTGTTTTTCATCTCGGCATTTTGATTGATAGTAAACGCTGCCCAAGAGCCGTCAAAATACATAGCGAGTTTGCCTGATGTGAACATATCGGCAGGAGCCGTTTCCGTCATTTGAGCTAGTGTCGGAGATACTTTATGAACTTGAATCAGATCCGTTAGAAATTTCAAACCTTCAATCGCTTCCGGTTGATCAAAGCCTGATTTCTTATGATCTTCTGAAATGACATAGCCGCCAGCCTGAAGAATCGTGTTGTAGAAATCCTCCTGATTCATCATTGGAGCCGCGAAGCCATAGATACCTTTGGCAGGGTCCGTTAATTTCTTAGCTGCTTCCGTTAACTTGCTCCAATCCCACGTGCCGTCCGGATATGGAATTCCTTTATCATCGAAAAGCTTCTTGTTGTACCATAAGCCAATCGTGTCAAAGTCTTTAGGAATCCCATAATTTTTGCCGCCCAGACTATAGAGCGAAACCAGCGAAGTTGGATATTTAGAGAGGTCTAATTGATCAGTCTTGATCGTCTCTGTCAAATCCTTTAACATGCCGTTCCCTGCATACTTGACGAAATTAGGACCATTCATCCACAGTACGTCAGGCATTGTCCCGCCTTGAGCGGCTGTTTCTAATTTGGTGAAATATTGTTTGTACGGCGTATTCTCTGCTTTTACTTCAATATTCGGGTGACTTGCTTGGAACGCTTTGATGACATCAGTCATCGTGTCCATGCTCCAGCCGCCATAAGTAATTGTTACTTTTTCAGCAGATGCTGCAGCCGTCGCCTTACTATCGGTTTTGGGAGCTGCTGTGGATGTAGAGTTAGATGAACCAGAATTACCGCAAGCGCTTACAACAACCATTGCCGACATGAGCGTTGTGACGAGAACAACCTTTTTTGTATTGTTGACCATTTCGCTATCACCCTTTTTCATTTTTTTATAATCGAACATGCCAATCGTACATACGCCGAAAACCTATTTCACCCCCCTTCAATTCGTCCAATATAATTGGCACCAAATTTTGGATAACGTTATCCAAGATAATAAAAAAAATTAGTTCCTTGTAAATACAGAAGATTGTCTCACAATAAGTCGATGTGGAAGAAGCACTTTGGAAAGCTGTGGTTGCTCGCCATTCAGCATATCCAACAAGGTTGAAGCTGCTGTTGTGCCTATTTCGACTTTTGGTACATGAACCGACGATAATGGCGGTGTTGTATATTGGGCAAAATCAATATTATCCATCGAGATGAAAGCAATATCCTCTGGAATGCGCAATTGATTCTCAATGACAGCTCGCATAGCAGGAATCGCTAATTGGTCACTCGCCGAAAATATCGCCGTAGGTCGTTCCAGATCTGCTCGCTTCAAGCGCTCCATGATACTCTCGTAACTGCGGTCGATTTCCCACCGGGTGTCTATCACCCATTCTTTGTTTAATGGAATACCCGCATCGTACATGGCAAATTTAAAGCCCTGAAATCTCTCTTCGCTGTTTAATTCACTTGTATGACCTGGCCCGCCGACAAAACCAATCGATTGATGCCCTTGCGAAATAAGGTGATCGACAGCTGACTTCGCGGCGTGAATACGATCGTAATCAACCATGGTAATTTCCGTACCGTTCGTACAAATACCTATCAGTGCTAGTTCATCCACTTTTAGCAAATAGTCAACGATCTCGGGGCCTACTTCGCCAACTATAATAATGCCATCAACTTGTATATCATGTAAGCAACGATGCAGAAGCGCTTCGTCTTTAAGCTCATCAGAGGTATGCATGAAACCCAAAGAATAACCGGATTCTAATATTTTCTTGGTAAACGCAGTAATGATCGGAGAGTAATAAGGGTGATCGTCGTTCAGACGAGCCGTTTGAATGATGCAGCCAATTTGCTTCGTCTGCTTTTTCTCTACCTTTTGTTTGTTTACAAGGTGACGCGCCGATTCATTAGGTGTGTAATTCAATTGACGCACAGCCTCCCAAACCTTGGCCTTCGTCTCCGGGTTGATGTGCCTGCTAGTATCATTTCTCACCACACGTGAGGCTGTTGAAATGGAGACTCCGACTAAATCTGCAATATCTTTGAGAGTAGGCAATTCATACAGCTCCTTCTATCCAAACCTTAATCCAATGGTTGCCCAAACGTTATCCTGATGTTTGGGGCAAGCGCTTACTTACAGAATAATTCATCTCTTTATAAGTTGTCAATACGTTTGACACCTTAAATCACAAAAAAGTGCTGACACCTTTTTTAAAAGGTTTGCAGCACTTTTTTACAAGCTAGCGTTTTATTTCGAAAGAGCAGGTTCAGCTGTAACCTTAAACTTGGATGAAATATACGTGACAGTTTTCGCTTCGGTAATCACTTGTGCATACATCATGTCAGGTTTCGGGTCGAGCAAAGTATACGTAATGACAGCCTGACCATCTTCGTTAAACTGAATCGCATTAACTTCAATACCGTAGCCTGAGTTAGGTTTATCACCTCTGGACAGCGTTACCTTGTTAATATCATCATTAACTTTCTCAACCTTTACCGCCACTTCTTCAGCAGGAGCCGGTTTTTGAGTGTTAGCTTCCATCACGCGAATAGCGTTATAGAGCCAACTTGCTGCTTCTCCGCGCGTGAGCTCACTTTTAGGATTAAACTTACCGTCCTTATCAAGGGTAGTAATTTTATAAAGCAGAAGTCTCTGCAAAGTGCCTTGATAATCAATCGTAATTTGATCCTCATCCTTGATCATGATGAACATTTTGACGAGCGGGAAATTGCCTTTCTTTTCTAAAGCACGAACTAATAAATCCCCAAATTGTTCGCGAGTAATCGTCGCATTCGGGTTCACATCCTTAGGAATCTGCAATCCGTGATAATGAGCAATGATAAAAGCGTCCGCATACCAGGCGTCATTGGAAATGTTCGAATACATGTCCGTTGCTTCCGGCTGTTTTTTGAAACGCATTAAGTCTAAGTTCAGGTCCAAGCCTTTTACAATCATTTGCACGCTCTGTGCATAGCTAATTTTCCCTTTAGGAACAAAGTGCTCCTGATCGATCCCACTTACGACACCGCGGTCTTTTAAGGCTAGAATGGAATCTGCTTGTCCTTCATCTAAATCAGAAAAAGCAAACGCTGAACCAAATGTCAAACTACTGCACAATAAAGTTGTTAACGTTAACGCAGCTATTTTTTTCATCAGCTCTGTTCTCCTTTGGGCATGTTTTTATATAACCCTTTTCTGAGTTACTTACTTAACGTAGAGCAGACAAATTATGTTGCAGATGATTTTAATATATATAAAATGACGTTATTTCCGCTCCACGACCGAAATTAATTCTTGTTTAAATCGGTCATCTAAACGATCATTACCAATAAAATTCAACATCAGCTGTTTATTTATACGATTGCCTTTAAGATAGTTTAATAAGAGATCTGCTTTATACTTCCTACCCATCATTAGATAGGCAACACACCATATTTCAGGGTGACTGACATGGACACCATGCCATATTGCAGCGTTTTTAATGGGAAAATCCACTGTTCCTTTGGTGTTTTGCAATGCGAAGGAGCCAATAAAATCAATATGTAAAGAGGGAACATGGATGCGAAACTCACTTGCATATGGGTAGTCCCCACTTTTAAGTTCCGTCCATGGTAAATCGTCTAAAACCTCAATCAGTTTTTCCTTTGGGCATTCCACAACAATATCCCAATCGTTAACTTTATCGATGAGCCCCAAATAAAACAGTAAACCGCTCCCGCCAAGGGAATATTGAATTTGACTTTGATTGAGCTTTTCGGCTATTCCATGTAGGTCTTTAATATTCATTTGTGATTTCTCATTTCTAATGTAGTTTTAAATAAATTCGTGAAAACTAATTGGTTTCCTTTTATCCATCATCACATGAAATCCTCAGGTCCTACACCAAACTGCCGCGTCAAACCTCTACGTCTTGCTGTCTCCTACAATGACTAATTGGGCCGAAAGTGCTTTCAATGTTAAGAAGTGATAAATTTACCTGTCAAGGAATTATTACTCATCAAATTCTAACGAAATTCTAATAATGGCGAATTAGGCTAGGAGCGTTATGGCTTTCGGCTCTATTCGGTAAATTTTAGGGGTTTTCAACTATGATAAAGTGAGTGTAGATGCGAGATTCACCTCAGCTTTTATACCAAAAGGAGGAAGTTAATTCATGCAAAAAAAGAATAAGAACTACCTTGGAAAAAAGACAATATTATCTTTAGGCTTAGCGCTCTCCATGTTTAGTGGCTTTTCCACAAATGCTCTCGCTGCCCCTGTAGCAACTGCAACCGTGAATAAGGGTGTTAACTTCCGTGCCGATCAGAGTACGAACGCTCCCGTTTGGGGATTTATTAAACAAGGCACTGTATTGCCTGTTGAAGCTGCCAATGACTACTGGGTTTTAGTCGATTACAATGGAAAACAGGGCTATGTTTCACGCGCTTATGTAACCGTACATGAAAATAAGCCTGCTCCTGCCCCTGCGCCCTCTAATCCCGCTACTGGCGGCAGTTTAGCGAATAAAATTATCAACACAGCTAACTCATTTAAAGGCAGGGTCAAATATGTATTTGGTTCGAGAGATCAACAGCGTTTGCGTTTAGATTGTTCTTCCTTCACGCAATATGTATTTCAACTAAATGGCGTTCAAATTCCTTGGGGATCTAAGGCTCAAGCCAAGTTGGGATCATACATTCCACGCAATCAGCTCCAACCGGGTGATTTGGTATTTTTCAGTGTAAGTACACCAGGCCAAATTAACCATGTGGGCATCTACATAGGGAATGGACAATTCATTAACAATTTACCGAACAAAGGTGTAGTCGTCGGCGACCTCAATAGCTCATATTGGACAAGCCATTACATCACAGGCCGCAGAATCTAATCCATTAGAGCTCTATAACTTAAATAAGAACCCTTCCTTTTTCTAAAAGGAGGGTTCTTCATCGTTTCATCTCCTTTTGAAGTATTTGGTTTATTTGGGTAGTAGACACATATAATGATCTTAGCTTCCGACGGACAGGCAAGAGTTTTACATGAGAGGACAACCATATATGCAGGATTGGTTCATTATTTTCATGTACAATTTATTCACGAATATCGATAACGCGATTATGATCCAGCTGTCTCTTCATAAATATAATCTCAGCGGTAAGATCAAATTTTATCTGTTTATGCTCCTCTGCTTGTTTCGTATTCTATATATTGCATGTGTACAATCGATGTCAGATGTGCCCTACATCAATGTTGCAACGGCCCTCATTATGTTCTTCTTCGCCATTCGGATGGTCATGCCTAAGAAAATGATGAGAAGTCATTTAACCTATCTATTCATCTTCAGCAGTATTGCAACCTTAGATTTAATTATGAGCATTGATAGTATTTTGCTGACAGCTAGGCTATCAGATAACTTATTATTCATCGCAATGGGCGTATTGCCGGCTTTATGTCTCATCTTTTTATTTTCCTCAAAAATGGAAGAATTTATTACAAAAATGCCCTGGATTGAAGTTGCCATCGCCGGCTTATTAGCCCAGTTAGCTGTCCTTCAGCTAAAAAAAGAACCAGACATCCTGCACTTGCTGCAAGAGGAATGGTTCGATTTAATGGCTATCACCGCCATGTGCGTGATCTGCAGTGTGGGTTGGTTCAATCTTTGGAGGAAGACGTATTGACATCCCTTTCATCTTACAAGTGTCTTAAAAGGATTTCCCCATCAGTACCAAAATCTGATTTAGACTTGTTCTTTTTAGCACATAAAATCCTGTTCCAGAGGCGGTAGCCATGCCACTATCGTTTGGTCCGCAAAGCCACCCTGCTTGGCAGGTACCATCATCTCGTACTAGAAGTTTACCGAGCATCCCTACGGCTACCCATTCTTTTCTCTCTGCCCTAGGAATATAGACTTGTGTAGAGTTCCATTCCGGATTCAACATAGGTTGTCGCTCATTTCGTTCGGGTATGACGATTTCCCCTTGAGCATCTATCAATGCCGGAACTGTCACTTCTTGGTATAGTGTTCTTCCCCACTCATCCGTCAGATACTTCTGATTCCAGCGCATTTCCCCGCTATTCGAGAGAAAAGCTGGCTTCGCACTTGTATTAAATTATAGGTCAATCCCGAACATTTCTAATCTCGTCCAAGCTTTTTTTAGCCCTGCTGTTAAGAGATTCCTTGTCTTTTAAGTTATATTGATTCAGCTCATGTCTTGGGTCAATGATTAATGGTTTTGAAATAACATCTTCTAGAATCTATCGGCTCCCATAATATGACGCGAAGCAAAGGCAGTCACATTGTCAAGAATTCGAGAGTCCTGATAATATTTGGCTATCGAATAATTCTTTGGCTCTCAGCCGCTGCTCCTCCAAGAAACTCACCACTTTTATTATATATTCTTTACAAAATCACAATGATGGAAACAGCGTCATAAGCGCTAAAGCACCTTCGTGTTCTGGTGCTAATTCTAAGGTATTACGAGCAAAATCCCTAGCTGCAGCATCTTCACCGACCTCGTAATAGCAAATAGCCATCTCATAAAGCACCGAGGCGTCATTCCTGTACTCATTGTTGGTCCGTTCGAAGAATAGCAAAGCATCCTTAAACATATCCATTTGATACAATAACATAGCACAGTCCAGAGCTAAGTCACGGTTTAACTCCATCGGATAATACCCATCCCACATCAGAAGTATCCCTTGTCGAATGTCCGATAACTCTTCTTCATCACACGTGGGAATCAGATTCGAGAGGCGCTTCGCGCTTTGGAGGAACAATTGCGCATCATACCCACCCAAACGCCAAAAAGCTAAGAGCTGGTTAATTTCCATGAGATCCAAATGCGAATCAAACCATTCTTTGATACTGAAAAAATCATCTGGACCAAAACGCTCAACAAACCGTCTATAAGCTAAGCGTGTAAGACCATAACTGTGCGGATTTGACACCATAAGCATACACCCTATGTTCAAATGGTTATAGGGATGTGACGTGAATAAGCTCATGGCACCCTTTTGCTCAAAGACATACCCAATGGCATGATAATTGGCTGTCAGGGAAAAACTTCCATGATGAATCAACTTGGGAGGTTCGTTATATTCCCAGTTCTCAATTCGATGGTCACCTTTATCCGCAGTGAGCAGGAGAAATCCCTCTTGCGAGAGCAGACCAAGTCGTTCCAAACATTGCAGACCAACGGCCGGAAAGAGGATATGGGAATCCTCCAGCTTCTGCGAATACAACCCTACAACCTCTCGATAAGGGTACGATTCCTGTTCATATTCATCCGCTCTTCGATAATGATACTCGGGAGTGACGTTCTTAAGCATATCTGCAGCACTGCTTTCGGCATCACCTTCTGGGAAGTGCAAAGAAACCATGCATTCATAAATTTTGTTTTCGTCTACATAGATAAGCTCTTGCGGAATACTATCAAAAAAGTAATTCGCAATGACCAGCAGAGGCTGCTGCAAGTCACCCATTCTAATTCGATCACCAGATTGCGTCAAATGAAGTTCGGTACCCTGCACAGCATCAAATTGTGCAAAGTCCAGAACCCCTTGTTCCACAAAGGGAAGTAAGCTGCGGTGCTGCTGCCAAAAGGCGATATTTTTGAACGCCAGATCACTCATCACATATCGAAATGGAGGGAGTACTATCCCTGAATAATCCCTCAGCTCACATAGTTCCTTTACGATATGATAGGCTAACCTGCCCGAACCCGCTCCAAGCTCCAGTATCGTGACCGGCTCTAACGTGTATCCAAGCCTCGCTCTATCTTGAAGAAACCCAAATACGATCTCGGCATAGGCAACCGCAATACTTGGGTTACTAGTTATGTATTGTGGAACATCCTCACTTTGCCATGCACCAATTCCCTGTTCTTCATAATAAGTTCGCTGAAGCTCCCATATGGGTGCTTCACTGAAACGATAAATCTTCTGATCCCTATGTGTCATCGGCTTGAACCTACTTTACTCCATTTTTATGAAAAAACAACTCCCATCTTACCACAAAGTGCCTCCTAATCAAAAATAGAAAGACAGTTCCCTATTTCAGGTTAACTACCTTTCTACCTTGTTAAGAAAATTGTTTTCATTTATTAAAGAGAATGCAATTCTTGATATGTTGAATGTTGTAATGAAGCTTTTTCTCATCGGCCGTGATTAGTTCCGCAAATGGAAGGTCCAGCTTCTGCAGCAAGCCAATTTTGTTCGCGTGTAAACCTGAGTCTAAACAGACGATTTGTCCTTCCAATTCTTTAAGCAATTGTTCAAAAGTATTCGGGAGCAGAGCAAAAGATGGATCAGGTGAACTAGGTGTTAATTGACTTTGTACTTGTGAATAGGGAGTCTGATTGTTTTGATATGGACTAATCCATTTTAGATGAAACAAAGGAATGTACATAATCTGATAAAGGGGCGAATGAAACACCAAGTAGTCTTGAGAAATATGTCTCACATAACCGTGTATTGTCTGATTATTGGAGATATAAATTTCTACGAATCGATCGACCGCACTGCTTAAGATTTGGTGGTAGGTGATTTGTCCAGTTTGCAAAGTGAGGTCAGGTGGAGAGTCCGTGATCGATTTGTCTAAGTTTAGTGTGATATTCCTAATATGAGCAATAGGAAGATATAAATACTTCTTTTCCATGTAAATGACGATGATATCTGGTCCTACATCGATTAGGTAGCCAATTTTATCCCCATCCCCAATCAACTCAATCTGTACCATCTTACCAATATACGAATTGAAAAACATCATGGTTGATAACCTCCTTATCTATTTTTTATTTTAAAAAATCCAGTAAACCCAAAAGGCGAGACATATCAATGTGAATATTAATGCAGGGGGTATTGTTATAAACGTGACTTTACAGTAATCCTTCCAACTTATTTTCACTTTATGCTGTTTAAGGATATGAAGCCAAATTAGCGAAGCTAGCGTTCCGATAGGCAGCAGTAAAGCCCCTAGATCACTACCAACTACACTGGCTAAGTAGGTTACTTTTAAAGTTAGTGGGTCTAACTCCATACCGGTTAACGTTAATGTTCCAATCATTAATGCAGGGTGATTGTTTACTAACGTAGATAAAATTGTGACTAATGCTCCCATTAGCAAGCTCCCATTTAATAAGTCGCCTGAAACTAATGGTTTAAAGGTACTAACAAGCATATGAGTTAGGCCAATATTATTTAATCCAAATATGATAACGTACATCCCAAAAGCAAACACGAGGATATGCCATGGTGTCTTCTTTATCATATCGACTGGCGATATTTTGAGATAAAACCAGCGCCATGCAAGTAGAACAGTTGAACCTAGCACGGCTACGATACTAACAGGTATACCGTAATAGGAGGCAATAAATAGACTTACCCGAACCATGAATACGAACAGTAATATATTTCTCATGAATTTTGTTCGATCTTTAATGGCAGGCAGCGTATTTGGAAGTTTAACGTTGTTTAAGGGATGTTTTCTTGGTCCTATCGCGTTTATTGGTAATTTCTTTGGAAGAATGCGATAGAAACAGAGGAATAATAGTAACAAGAATACAATTAACCCCAACGTAGAGGGTATAAACATCATTAATGTGTGCATATATAAGTCCATTCCGACAATTTTGAGCGCAATAAGATTAACAATATTACTAACTCCTATAGGAGCGCTAGAAGCCGTAGCGATTAGCGCACCGGAAAGTAAGTAAGGTATTTTCTGGTGATTTTTTAACCCTAGTTTCTCTAGAACAATGAGTAATATGGGCGTTGTTATCATAATACTGCCATCATTGTTGAAAAATAGCGTCATTAAAAAACAAAGTAGATTAACATACCAGAATAGACGGATCCCCGATCCTTTGGCTCTTGCCATTAATCCTTCTGCCGCCCATTGGAAGAAACCAAAGCTTTCTAATACAATCGCCATGACGATAGTAGCCATAATCGTGATAGCGGCGTCACTGATGGTATTTGTAATTTGAAGCAAATCAGCGAAAGAAACACTTCCGCTTAGAAGGACAAGGATAGCACCTCCCGTTGCAGGGATCGCTTCGTTCATATCTTTAGGACGCCAAAGAATTAGGATAACAGTCATCACAAATGCAGCTATCGTAAGGGTTACCGTTGCTGAACCAATCATTAATTTTCACCCCGCTTTTAGAAAAAGTCATCTTACTGTCATTCTGAATCTTATGTGTCATGCGTCTATTCTCTTGATGTAGGCAATTTCAGTAATACTCAAATCTACGGAAGATACATTTTCATAAACGACTTCTATATCGGTCTCGGGCTGTAAAGGCGGTTTAAGTAGAAAGAAAAGTAGAATCCCTGCAAAGATAATGATAAACATGACGACCATTGTCATTCCCTCCCTTCTACCATCTACCACCATCTATCATTAGTAGATACTGATACTGTATGTATACGGGACCTGCGCTCATCTTGCTATAAACGGTTACCCCCATCTTTCAAATATTCCACTCTTGTCTAGTAAAAGAGGAAATGGAATAACAAAAAAACCAAATGCTATGGAGCATTTGGTTAGCTAAAGCTTTTCCATTTCTTGCTTAATAATTTCCCGCCTTTCCTTAATGTAGTTCATAATAAATTCAGGCTCACCTCTAAATTCCGTATAAGGCCACTTACGATTATAATCATTCAGCATATAAGGGGCTATCGTACCATGTAAATGTGCTATCATCGGGGATATCTGTTTCCTTGTAAACGATGTACGAAGAATGGAGGCAAGAATTTGTTTATAACGCCGCCTAACACTCTTGAAACTCATCAGTTTTTCGGTTAAAGCATTGTAGCCCTTAATTCGTACCAAATCACTGCCGCATGCTTTCCCATAGCAATTTCTCCCCCAAGTGCCTTCGTAATCCCAGGGTATGATACGGTATAATTTGGTAGGCTTATGACGATAGATCGCATAATTTTGATCAAATCCATCAAAGTTTCCGGTGAAAACAGCTCCTGCTAACCATCGCAAATAATTATCAATATCCAAATGGGTTTGCAAGTATTGAGCTAATGGCTTCCCAGACAGTTTATTAATCTTAGAAATGAATGCGCTCAGTTCTTTTCTTTCGGTGCTTAAGCCCATGATTTGCTCGTACCCTTCAAACAACGACTTCTTATTCCTTTTTGTTTCAGGGTGAAACAGTTCAAAATTGGCATCATCATCCACAGCATAGAATAGGGATTGCGCACTAATCTTCCTTTTCCTGAAGAAGTTTTTATCAACGGCTTCTAATTCTAAATAAACTCCCAGACTCTCTCCATTTAGCTTCAATTCAAAATGCTTCGTTTGTGGACTAGGTACACCAATTCGTTGAAAAAATCGAAATGAGAGCGCATTTCGTATCATTGAAGGATCGTCATACTCCGCATTCAGATGGTAAGTCTTACCTCCGTACACAATTTCATACGATTTCTTCATATACTCTCGCGTGTGGCCCCCCCGATAACGGACCTTAAGAGGAACACTTTTCCCATTACTAATAAGTACACCGTTTACGAATTGCTTACTCCAAACATCTTCGTTCAATTTTCTAAGCTGCTGATCCTGGATTACGATATGTCGAGTCGGTATCATGGCACACCGCCTTTTTACATAATAAAAAGCCTATCTATAGTAGATAGACTTTCATTCTAGATTAATTTATTCGTGATTATGAACGATTGCCACGGCTCTTGTTACCTCTTGTTTTGTTTCCACGAGACTTGTTGCCTCTTGTTTTGTTTCCACCAGATTTGTTTCCACCTGTTTTATTGCCTCTTGTTTTGTTTCCACCAGATTTGTTGCCTCTTGTTTTATCATTTTTTTGGGCATTTGTTTGTTCAGTTTTGGTGCCTCTTGTTTTTTCATTCTTTCGTGCATTTGTTTGTTCAGTTTTGGTGCCTCTTGTTTTTCCATTCTTTTGGGCATTTGTTTGTTCAGTATTGGTGCCTCTTGTTTTGTCGCTTTTGTTGCCTCTTGTTTTGTCGCTTTTATTGCCTCTTGTTTTGTCACTTTTGTTGCCTCTTGTTTTGTCACTTTTGTTGCCTCTTGTTTTGTCACTTTTGTTGCCTCTTGTTTTATCGCTTTTGTTGCCTCTTGATTTGTCGCAATTACATTTGTTAGATACAATAACCTCCATCTTTTAAAACCTCCTTATAGTTTATAGTGCAGTCTATGATAGGAGATTCGAATTGGATAGTGATATTGGTTGATATAGAAAAATTAATTAATAGTAGGTTCGTTCTCTTGGTGGAATTATTGCAAAAATAGATTCTAATCTAGTACCTCATCTATAACGGATACATATACTTATATTACAAATGAGCAGCAATGACATTGGTACAGGAGGTGAACACAAACTAGTATCCGCTGCTTATATCCAAACTAAACCACATTCCTGAGAGGGGAAATGACAAAATGAGTTTAAACTATTTAGGTTCATTAATCGGTACTGAAGTTAAAATCAATCGTGGAGGTCCTGACTCTATCGTTGGTAGATTACTTTCTGTCCATCATGATTACTTAGTAATCCGTATGAATGATGGAACAATTGTATACATTCAATTACAGCATATCAAAAGCATTAGTAGTACGAACAGCAATGCTAGCAGGGGTAACAAAAGCAACAAAAGCAACAAAAGCAACAGAAGTAACAGAAGTAACAGAACTCATCAACGTTTTGAACATGCGTATACCTTTGAAGGTCTCTTGGGTCAATTGAGATACACGAATGTTCAAATCAACCGTGGTGGCCCTGAGAAAGTTGAAGGTCTTCTCGTACATTCCGGGGATAACATCATACTGATTGTGGTAAATAATGAAATCGTCCGTATTCCAATCTTCCATGTTAAAAGTATTAATGCCCTTAACAAAAATAAAAGCAATGGCAACAAATCCAATAGCTCCAATAAAAACAATAAAAGCAACAAAAGCAACAAAGCAACCGCTGCACAAATCGTTGCGATTAAACTTATGTTACAAAAATACCGCTCTCGTTAAATTTAGTAGAACTTGCAACATGATACCCATATCCTATAACCCCAATCTCGTCGCAGGCGCGCTGATTGCTACGGCATTCAGCGCGCCATTTGGGGTTATTTATGTACTATTTCATTAAGGATAAAGCAATTCTACTAGATTGAAAGGAGGTGCAAACTGTGGAAACTATGACTAATCTAATTGATAAGCAAGTAGAGCTATCGTTATCGGGGATCCAACAACCCTTAAAGGGAGTTCTGCTTGAAGTTGGCAGTGATCTTATCGTGATCTTCAATGAATTTCACTTTTACTATATTCCAATTATCCATTTACAATATTTAAAGCTCGATACCTATGCAAGCTCATCATCCATTGACCCACCTACGGAATATCCTTTTGATCTTCAGTCTGCCTCAATCTCTTATCGAAAGATGTTGATGAGCGCTAAAGGAATGTTCGTTGAAATATATATCACAGGCAATCAAAGCATACATGGTTACTTGACCCATATCATGAATGATTATTTTGCCTTCCACTCCCCTGTGTTTCATACGATTTTCATTTCGATGAAGCACGTTAAATATGTGATCCCTTACCATCCTAATACGACACCTTACTCGATGAAAATGGAGCATTTTCTCGTCCAACCTTCTCAAGTTACGTTTTCACGGACGTTTGATCAACAGTTGAAAAAGCTGGAAAGCCAGTTTGTAGTCCTGGATCTTGGAGAAAATCCCAGCAAAATTGGGGTTCTTCATACAGCGGACCATCCATTTCTCGAGCTTCATACAGCTACCGGGAAATCGATATTGCATAGTGAGCATGTGAAAACGATTCATTTACCTTCTGTTCGCAAAGGCGACAATTGGGGAGGACGCATTTTCTAACGTTGACGTCCAGTTTGGACGTCATTTTGCTTTGTTGTGGCAAATGGGCCTTCTGGGCATACACTAAGACATAAACTTCGAGAGGAAGACCATGATGACCTATAATTATGAGAACCTGCCGCAACCACTCCAATCTTGGACATTTCAACATCCTAACCAACCCCCAGTTCCCCATCCCGTATGGCCTTACATCGCTCAGGCTCCTTGGGCTCAGGATTTAGAACATGAGTTCCGTGAAAGAGATCAGCCTCTCACTTTTGTTCTGGTACATGGCTCGTGGGCAGATGCAAGCTTTTGGTCGGGGATTGCTGCTGAATTACGCAAAAAAGGCCATACCGTCTATGTTCCTGAATTCCCAGGACATGGTGCTGACCCTAACAAGGCTGCTACACATGCGATGATGACAAAATCCATCGCCGATTACGTAACATCTCACAATTTAAAGAATATTATTTTGGTTGGACATAGCTTTGGTGGCAGTTTAGTTCAAAAAGTAGCAGAACATATTCCCGATCGTCTGAAAAGACTCGTATTCATGAACGCATTTGTACTTAAAGATGGTGGATCGCTTGCCGATGAGTTTCCTCCCTCTATGAAAGCCATGTTCAAGCAGCTCGTAGAAAGCTCAAAGGATAATACAGTATTGCTTCCGTTTCCTCTTTTCAGAGAATCCTTTGCCAATCTAGCAAGTTATGCGCAAGCTCAACAGCTCTATAAAAAAGTCACACCTGAACCTGCCGGGCCCTTATTTGAAAAGTTTGACTTGAAGAAATTTTACAGCTTGCAAGTACCCAAAAGCTATGTCCATCTGATGGAAGACACTGCTATACCACTTGGCAGTCCAGATTATGGCTGGCATCCGCATATGTCAAGCCGATTGGGTTTATATCGATTTATTCAAGCACATGGTGACCATATGTCAACAGCTCAATTCGAGCCTAAACTAATTGCACGAAAGATTTATGAAGCGTCTAGAGACTAACAAGCTATAAGTAGTTGATAAGTATTTAATAATTCGTCCAACTCACCAGATAATCGCAATATGAACTCGGAGCGCAGCTCGTACATGTTTCCCGCATGGTTAATCTCATCTCTTTTAGCTTCTATTTTCTTTTCTATTTCAATTAACGAGTCCATTGTGCATAACCTCCAATGAATAGTCTATTATTTATATATTTTATACAAATATTGTTAAGAAAATATAAGTTTTACAAAGCAGACCACGAAAGCGCAGTTGTCGAAGAGACAACATACGCTTTTTTTGTCTAAGTACAAGTAGGCTGACCTTTTTGTTTGGGATTTGAACGCAACCAGTTCAACATATCGTCAATCGTATGCACCGGTACAATAAGCAGTTCGGGTGCTCCTCGTCTTGCTTCTGACTCATTTAGAGATGGAACAAAGAATACATCGGCATCCGTTCTGCTGACACTATAGGCTTTCTGCTCTAACCCTCCAACAGGACCGATCGAACCATCAGGCTCCATGGTACCCGTACCTGCAATACGATTGCCATAAGTAACACCACAAGGTGTAAGCTGATCAATCAATGTTAGTGCCAATACCGCCCCATGCGAGGGTCCCCCCTCATGCAGTAAATAGTTATGATATTTCACCGGCTCTGGAATATCATATTGCATCTCATTCGCCACTTGAATGCCGAAGGCAGCACGACTTGGGTCGTCCGGATTTACTCGAGTCTTAACCGAAAGACTAACTTGCTGTCCGCCGCGCAGCACCAACACCTTCACCTGATCCCCGGGCTTGGTCAATTTCATGCGGGCTGTCAGCTCTTGAACCGTTGTAACGCTATAATCATTTACTTCCTTGATCACATCGCTTAGCTGCAAGATGCCAGTGCCAGGACTATCTTTCAGAATAGCCGTGATACGAACACCGTGTGAGGTGATTCCCTTGCCTTTACCTACTTTCTGAAAAGCAATAGCACTTCCCGCGGCGTTCGCATCCGCCTTCATTGTACGTACTTCTTGATTGTACTCTCCCAAAGACATGCCAAGGTTCTTCGGTTCAAAGGTATACTTAGCAAAAAGCTTCGCATATAGCCAATCGATCGGGAATGCTGGCCGCTCAAAGACGAGCACACCCGAAATATCTCCATGAGCTTTTCCCTCATTTGCCTGTGCGTAGCGATTCATATTTAAGGTCAATCCTGGGTAAGTGACCATGGAATTCGTCGGCCAGAACATCACAAGCATTAGTAATAAAGTGGATATAAACAAAGTTATACTCTGAACAGGTATCTTGCGACGCATCCGTTCATGGAAAAATAAATCTATAAACACTAGTAACCAAGTTATTAGAAAAGTACTCACCGAAATTTCAATCTCTTTCGGAATTGTGAGCAGGATGATTACACTCACCAAGGAAGCAATGATTACCGCGACACTTCGAACACGACCCCAGGCATTTCCTTGCGAGAACATATGCCATAGTGCGCCAGCCATCCAAATAATAGGAATCAAGGCAAGCACATAGATCAGTAGATCAATCGCATCTATCCAATAAATCCTTATCCCAAATCGCAAGGGATCTGGCAGCCAAATTAATTCCCCTGTTATAGCTAATATCAGAGCCAAAACCATACCCAAGTAGTAAAGTCTTTGCCAGCGTGTCATCCCTCAAACATCCCCTATTTCACCGAATCGTAAATGTATCCATTCATTAACACCCAGCTTTAATAATAACGTTTAATCCTAAGAACAACAATTGGAGTTGATCATCTAATAAAAAATAGCAGACACCCTAATCATAAGGTATCTGCTGATTTTAACTAAGTTAACTCGTTCATATATTTCACAACTTCATCATAAGAGAGCTTACCTCCGAAAATATCTAAGGCACTCCCAATGGTAATATCAAGCTTTCCGCTGGACAACTCTTTGAATAGCTCAATATCCGCGAAAGATCTTGCCCCTCCTGCGTAGGTAGTAGGAATTACAACCCAATCTGCCAACGTACTGACCAGGCTTTGCTGAATCCCGCTTTGTTTGCCCTCTACATCAACAGCGTGGATCAAAAACTCATCACAATATTGTTCTAGAAACCGAATATTTTCTTTATTCAATTCAAAGTTACTCAATTGCTTCCACTGGTTGGTAGCTACGAACCATTTGCCATCCTTCTCTTTGCAGCTGAGATCTATGACCAAATTGTTTTTTCCCACCTCAGCTACGATTTGTTTCAAATTGTCCATATTCAGCTGCCCGTCGCGGAAAATATAGGAGGTCACAACGACGTGTGAGGCACCTTGCTCAAGATAATAGCTAGCATTCTCCGCATGAATACCACCGCCAATTTGCAAACCGCCGGGATACTCACGTAGCGCGTTCACAGCTTCATCCTTATTCCCGTCACCGAGCATGATGACATGTCCTCCAAGTAAATGATCCCTTTTGAACATCGCGGCATAATAGGTTGAGTCATAAGAGGAAACAAAATTTTCAATGATTTCCTTACCTTCCGTACTTAATGTCTCACCTACGATTTGTTTAACTTTACCGTTGTGTAAATCGATACAAGGTCTAAATTTCACGAAAATACCCCCACGAGAATCAATTGCTGCAAGATCAATTTTCTATCAATTATAGCACAAATAGCCCTCTAATGTTGCTCACAAGTCACTGCCATGTTATCGTTATATGGTTAATACTTCCAATTCCGCTTGGAGCTGATCAAATGAACCTAAACGATAGAACCTACAAGAATTTTCTCCCGCACTCCTTCAAACTAATTGTCTTGTTTATTAGCTTATACGGGTTAACTTTTGCGTTAGCAGCCCTATCCTACCCTATTTTTTCAAGTGTTCCTTATGACAGATCTATCACGAAGTCAGGCTTATATTATGGCCTTCTCTTTTCCATAGTACCTTATTTTTCAATAGGGTACTGGGTTCGGAATCAGCCTTACACGGGCAAAATCTTTGCCTCGTTCTCCCTACTTTTCATTTTATTCATGGAAAAAGTTGTTTTCATCTATATACTCGGAATTTTTGAAACTCTTCCATCACTCGGTCATAACTTGATACTACAGAGCGGATATAATTTAGCTTGTGAAGAACTTCCTTTCTACTGTCATCCGATGATCTACCTTGTTTTCGGAACACTTTTAGCAGCAGCTTCCTATTTGACAGCATTCCTCATGAAAGAAAACCCCATCCGTAGATGAGGTTTTCTTGATTTATATCTATAAGATTTACTTTTTAGTGAATCCTTCTTCTTCCAGATACTCTTGGACCTCTTCATAGGTTTCAAAAGCGGAGTCTAGATTGCTGCCTGCATAGATATACCATAAATCTTCAACGAAAGTAACGACCAAGAGATGGCCGTCTTCATCAATCCAGTGCTCTTCTTGTTGTTCTGTATCCATCTTTGGAAGCTTCTTGGATGTCTTACCCGTTAAAGAATGAATCGACTTCTCGATAATGTCGCGCAGCTCTTCCTCGCTGAAATCGCGGATATTGATTAACCCTTTGTTGTCCGTCGCATATCCTTTGATATATTCAGCGTACACAAATCCATTTCCGTTTGGGTGCAGGTGATAAACAACGGTCTTCTTATCATAAGCACTATCTTCATAATGAAAATTGATCCGTCCAAGTGATACATTTTTCCGCTCTAACTCGGGAAAAGATTCCACGATAGCTAATTTTTCTTCTAAACTAAGCATACAAGCCTCCGTAATTTACTCAATAACCTGAATTTTAAATACGTTCTCCAATTTTCCATCGGATCTTTTTTTCAAAGGCACTTTAATGTCTCTTCCGAGTTCTTTGAAAAAAGTTTCAACATCACATTGTACATTGGAAAGGATAACTTTGAATGAACCGTCTTCAACAATGTTCTGATTAGCTTCTGCAAGGACCTTAACATCTACCGCGTATTTCTTCGTTAACGTGTTGATGTATCGGCTGAAAATTTCAATTAATTCCTCATTGTTAAAATTTTCAATAACCAGTTTTCCCTTGTTCGTAAAATTTAAATGAACGTTCACTTTTAAATGTCCCCTTTTCCTTTAAACCGTTTATTTTCTTGTGGGTAAAAACATGCTGACCGTCTGGTTCTTCCTCATTGAAAAGGATCCAATCCCTTGTTGGCATCGTTGGCTTTACATCGATCAAATAATGCTTCTCTTCTATTTTACTTGTTTTTATGGGTATGAAGCAATACAAAAGCCAAATTCATTTTTAAAAATAAAAAGAAGCAGGTCATTCCCTGCCTCATCTTGTCTTATATTGTATAATTATAACACACTTTTATGAATTCTAAGCAAAAAGGATGGAATCCCAATGGCCTTTGGCATAAAAAGAGAAGAACTTCAACAATGGAAGGCTGCCGTTAGCCGCGGCGAGATTGCCTTTTTGACTCATTTCTGGCTGGATAAACGCTTTGTTGGCATTCGAACCGTCACGAAGGTGGGGTGTTCTGATTTGGATCGGTTATCCAAATGGTGTGTATCCCATGGACTGAACCCGCAATATATTCACTATAGTCCTTCCTATCCGCACTTCGACCTCTTCGGCCCCATGCAAAAGCGAATATTAGAACTCGAGAATAAATGGGAGCAGATCGAGAGATTCAAACTCTAAAAAATGTAAAACTAGTTATTACCGCTTTGCATGTTCAAATCGATGAATACCAAAATCAGTGAGCGTTGAAGCAAGAATGGCTTCTCGGAGTTTAGTTAATCTCGGTGTAAATCTTACTTCAATATTTAATGCCATTAATTGACCTAATAAATGACTAATGGGCTGCATGTCTAGAGGTCTGACCGTTTGCTGAGAAATGAAGTAACCTGCGGTTTCGTCAAACCGTTCAAAGCCTTCCCTTGCAAATGTATACCGATACATGGTTGTCTGACTGATCTGTGAATACCAATCGTTCTCCATCACCATGACCGTGTCTGAGGAACTTACTCCAAAAAACGTTCGCTCATCCTCTTCACTCATCATTGCTGACCTCTTGTAAACAATGCGCGGACAATTCCGTGGGACGTAAAAAGTAAAGGCATGTTCAGGGTCAATTGCCCATACAACCGGAGGCATGTCCGTACGATTTGCCTTTACTCTTGGGATGAATACCTCAATATCGGGTTCATGGCTAAAATGATATAATTCCATCGGATCACCTCTTCATGATCCATAATTCTAGAAGTATGATGAAATACCTTTATCTAACATTAAGTCTCGTATACATAAATAAACCTTATGCTATACTAAATATTTGTAAACACTAAATTGTAAATTTGGAGAACCTACCATGATCCCAAAACTTAAGATTACGTTTGTCCTCATTCTTTGCATCCTCTCACTTATATGCTTCTCTCTAGTTGCTACCCTCATTCAGGGCCAACAGCTCGCGCAATTCGATCACCACATGATTTCTATCATTCAAGGAATGGAATCGCCTGGACTCACCTTATTCATGAAAGTATTCACTATTATTGGTTCAACCCCGATAGTGGTCATACTTGCACTCTCTGCCATGCTTTTTCTTTATTTTGTTTTGCATCATCGCTTTGAGCTCATTTTCTTTATCTCCATAGTGGCAGGTACAGCCATTATTAATACTCTCCTCAAATTATATTTTGTTCGTCAAAGACCCGACTTACATAGACTTATACAAGAAACTGGCTACAGCTTTCCTAGTGGACATTCCATGGAAGCATTCGCACTTTACGCGTCACTTGCCTTTCTACTTTGGCGGCATCTCTCTACGAGAATCGGGAGAAGTATCATCATCATACTCTGTGTCCTTATGATCATCCTAATCGGTATGAGTAGGATTTATCTTGGGGTTCATTACCCTAGTGATGTCATTGGCGGATACTTGGCAAGCGGGGTCTATTTCACATTAGGAGTATGGCTCTTTCAATGGTATAAAGAGTATCGAGCTTACAATAAAAAAATAAAGCAAAAAAGTTCCTAACCGTTCAACATCAGCTGCGGAGGTAAATTGGCTAAGTATCCTTACTAATTTGCCTCAATCTCGTTTCAAATCGACTTATGAAGTCAATCGAATACTCGTCTATTTTTTCTATTTGATCACGGACAAGCCCTGGAAAGTCTGAATGATGGATATCTAGATAATCATCAAGTTCATTATACCAGGGTAATAAATTCATTTTAATAACTAGCACACGTTTTTTCACCTTCGGATTCCACCTTTACAACGCCATATTAAAGTTTATTCGCAACACGCTGTTTGTGTCCTAGTTGAATAAGCCAATTATAGTAGTGTTAATCCCCATTTCTTCTATTTCCTATGTAATAGCCCCACAGAAGATAGGGCTAGATTCATTAAAAAAACTTCAACGGTTTAATAGAAACTTAGCATATCGTAATGGTGTCTCATACGTATTTTTAAAAGTCTGATGCATTTTCAATTGCTTGAATTCATACCTCTGATCTCTTCCATTCACTTCAATAAGCTTAATTCTCCCATCATCGTCAACGCCAACATCTAATCCGACATCTGCTATGGCTGGAATTCGCTCACTCAGATTTTCAACTATCATCAAAGAAACTTGCTCAACAGCAGCCTTCATTCGGTAAGGATCAAAGCCGCTAGCCCGAAACAACTCTTCACATCGCTTAGCTTCTCCGCCTTTAGCCAGATTCGTAACATGTCTACCTGATGCAGCAACTTTGCCTGCAATGCCTGTTATCTGCCACTTCCCTTTATCTCCGCGCTGGGCAGAAATCCTTAGATCATACGGTCGACCATGATACGTTGCCAAAGATATCGCTTGTTGGATGAGATAGCTTTGTGTTCCAACCTTTTCATGGATAACAGCTTGTGATTTCTTTTCACTTAGCATTTTCGGTTCATTATTACTCCAACAAAGCTGCCAATCCTCGTTTCCCTTCTGAGTGATTTTAATCACCCCTTTACCAATGCTGCTATTCGTTGGTTTAATGTAAAGTGACGAAAATCTTTCCATAGCGTCTACCAATTGTTCACGTGAATAAGCCATAGATTCAGGAAGATACTCTCGAATTGATTTGTTTGTCGTTAGTAACTTGTGAATACGAAGTTTATCATGGCGATTTTGCCCATTGAATACAATACTTGAATTGGAAAGAAGCGCTAATTGCTTTTGTAAATACGGTGTAAGCGTCATTGCACGGTTATGAGTGACTTTAGGAATAGGGAGCCTAATAAGTCGATACTTTTTATTTTCATAGCATAAACCTAGAGCTGACTTCTCACTAATATGCTGGAGGCACATGTAGAAAGGCGTCATTCCGAGATTTTCTGCGGCTTTATTGTAAAGATCGATTCGCTCATATCCAGTCTGCTGCCTGTGAATGCCTAAATAAGTTCTTCGGTCTAGAAGAATTCCAACCACACTGCGCACGTTATCACCTTCCGTCTAATAGGATCATCTTTTACACTGTATGCAGTCAGAGTCCACCTGGTCCAAATAGCTGCAAAAAAGAGCCGCACATGGCAGCTCTCCGTTTTTAACTATAGCTCCTAATACATGTAAACCATCATTTCCTCATCATAGCCCTGACCCTCATATTCCAAAGCATTAGGTTCAACACCATACGACTCAAAGCCTAATTTGCGGTAGAGGTCAAGAGCTGCTCCGTTCGTGGTTACAACACTAAGGGTCACTTGCTTCAAACCTTTTAGTTGTTTCCCTCTATGGATCACTTCTACCATTAATTGTTTCGCAATCCCTTCCCCGCGGTAGTTCTCCGATACGTATACACCCCAAATAAAGGCTTTATGTTTCAGTTTTAGACTTTGCTCTCGTTTAAATCCTACTGTCCCGATAAGCTGACCTTCTGCTGTAAAAGCACCCAATATATAATTGCTGCTGTCTTGACCAATTCGTTTCTCCACTTCTTCCATTGGCAGTAAGACCGATTCTTCATAAGCAGCGCCGAATGCAGTAGGGTGTTTTTGCAGTGCCTCAAGCCGCAGCTCCCAATAGCCCTTGGCTTCTTCTACTCGGATATTTCTGATGTCGATTTTAACACTACTCATATATTCACCATCCTATACTTTCAAACCAGAGTCCCTGTTGTTTCTTCTCTAAAGCAAGCCGTATATAGGTAACCATATTGTCTGGAAGCTCCTTCAAATGGAACCACTTCAATTGCTCGCACTTCTCTGGCTCTTTATTCGTAATCTCACCCTGCCAGCTATGTACGTTTAGAAAGAAGTCCACCCATTCCGACGTCGTATTTTTGCGATGCATAACACCGATGATTTCAATATCTGTAGGCTTGATGACAACCCCAGCTTCTTCTTCCGCTTCTCTTATTGCAGCTGCGATGACCTCTTCACCGCCATCCATCCTGCCTGCAACAACGCTCCAATTTCCGTCTTGAAACCCGGTATTTTGTCTCTTCAATAATAAAACTTCTTCGTTTCTATAAAACAATACGTGCACGGAGCCATATAAAATAGGTGTTCTCAAAATGATCCTCCTTGATTTGCATTTCCTTATCATGTTTCCTTTAAATCCCACTAACGAATAACTAATTTTAACAAATTGCACTTTGTATTGTAAATTGTTAAGCAAAATAAACGGCTACGCCGTCCTCTTAGGACGGAAGCGTTTATCTAGAAATATAGCCAGCTTATTGTGTGAAACATATAAAATCTTATATTTCAAAAAAGGGAGCCAAACGGCCCCCTCAATTGCTTCTTATTCATTAACATTCAGACTCTGATAGGACAAAGCAACATCCAATTGGCCATCATCGTTTGGTAACATCGCGATATCAACTTTCCCGTTTCCATCGAAATCAGCAACTGTTAAACGTCCATTCATTAGGCCCCATGGTCCAAAAACCGAAAGCAGCTTGTATTCATTCTCCGTTGTCTGTAGATATACACGGTTCGTTAAATTTTTGGTGTCGGTGCGTAAAATATCTTCTTTGCCATCTCCGTTAAAATCACCGAACTGGACGCCGCCAAGCTCATCAGGAATGTTCAGTGAAACCTTATTCAGCTTCCATTGCATGTTCGCTGTATCCAATTCAAACTCCACACCTTGGGAGGTATTCTCTTTAAACAAAAACAAGCGTTGATTATCCTCATTTCGTAAATTTCTCACAAGTAAATCCCTTGAAGAATTGGACCTGAATGTATATGGCTTAATTTCTTTAACCTTCCCATCATGCATATAAACACCTAGAAGTTGACTTCGATCTTTCGATTGACCGGCAAGGATACAGTCCCCATTAGGCTGACGCAATTCATACAAATCGTACCAACGTTTAGCCGGAATCGTCCAACTTTGTTGTCGTACGAACGAAGTCCCATTTGAAGAATAACTCTCAAGCTTGCCGGAAGGTCGAACGACCCAAAGCCCTTTTTTATTCCGATCATTCATCCCATTAAGTGTAAAAGATGAGCCATCTGCATACGGCAAGGACATCCAAACCTGAGGCACAGGTTGGTTTTCATTGCGTAATCCTGTGTACTGAGCTTGAATGACCGACAGATTAGAGGTCTTTTTATCCCATGTCACAATGTCATCTTGATTCCTGCCTGTAACGTTACCAATTTGTACGAGCGTAGATTTCGTGCTGCCTACCTTCAGACTCACAGATGGTGCAAAGGGTACGTAATCATGAATGGAATAGAACGGATAACCCTTCATATGAATTTGTGTGATTAGCCTTTGTAACACACTTTTATTCTCACCAGCGTATTGATATTGCGGTATACCGTCCTTCCATATCTGTTCACCCCAACCATCCACAACCGGCACGAGATGACTGAACTCCAAAAAAGGATGATAGAAAAAGGAGTTAATTCGCCCTGTTTTCCCCATTTGATTAAGAATAAACTTCTCATCTTTTCCACTTGGTATATATGAAAGAGTTGTCGGTACGAATACATTGCCAAACGACGTATTTCCAAAGCCCTTATTTTGAGCATTCTTGTATTGAGCTGCAGGTGGGTTGGAATCGATCGTAACATCTGGTTGATATAAGAGGCCGAAATAAGAACGAAACACCTTATCCTGTTCTGGCGTTGTATGATAATGCGGCGCTTCCCAGAAATGAGGCGATAAATTCGCAAGGCGAAAACGGCGATAACCTTCCTGCACACGCTGTTCCGCAAAAGCAGTAGTCGCTGTTTCAGGCATATCGATCACATTAAATTCGTTGCCTTGACCTGAGGCTTGATGTCCATCCTCACGATAAACATTTCCTACCTGATGGGTATAACCATGCATGCCGATAGATCCGCCGTGATCAACAGCGTCTCTTAGGACTCGATCAAAAGCTTGAATATAGTCATTATCTAATTGATCGATAGCACGATCATAACGTGTACCATCTTGACTTATATTGATCCAACGCGGGACGACCGCCATACTGAAGTGAACATGCTGCTGATGTAGATAATCAAAGACGGCTCTCAGCTTTCCGAGCCCTTCAGGTGTACTATAATAGCCACCAGGACCTATGTCCTCTAACCGAAGCATCATGAATCGCGGATTATTGTCGGCTCCTTCAACGGTAATGATGTGATATAAACCGATGTATAAGCTTAACGAAACGATGCCTGCTATCACATACCGCATCCAATTGTTTTTCTGTAATAAGATCCTCAACATGCAAACTCCCCCCAAGGATGCTGGATCATTTTTCTAAACCAAGCGATTCACAAACACTTTAGGTTTATTGGACTATATCCATGAAAAATTGTCTATTATAAGTTATTACGATAATTTTTGGTATTATTAATTGAAGTGCTTATACCAAATGCCTGCATACTCAGGTACCACATGCCAATTATTTTCCCTTACTTGATTTCCAAAATCTTCTCCAAAGAAATACGAGGTTAACTGTACAGCCTCATTCACATCTTTGAACTTATAATCAGTAGCTAACGAGGAGTGCTCAAACCCATATTCGGTTTCTAACAAATGATAATAGGGTGCCAAATAATCATATCTCGTCGGTTCCGCAAACCCCGTTCCCAAAGTTTCCAGAATAATCACCGTACCGTCTGGTCTAAGAATGCGTCTAATTTCAGACATCATTTGTATCAAATTATTCTCCCAATCCACATTATTCGAACTAGCCAGATAACATAAGCTCCACCCTGCTACAACGAGATCCTTGCTAGCATCATCAATTGGCAATGCTCTATGGTCAGAAACAATCGTTCGCCAGTTACTATTAGAAGATAATGTAGTTAACTTTTTCTCTAACACTTTCAGCATGGCCTTGGAACTGTCCAGACACCAAAGCGAATTGGCTTCTGCGGCCAGAAACATAGAAAGCCTTCCTGTCCCTGCCCCTAAGTCCACCACATCCAATTGCTCATAAGGCCTTATCTCATGAATCACCTTTGCTAAATTGGGTTGCTTACTAATTAATTGGTCGTATGTTTCTGCGTTATCTTGATAAATGTTATGATCTCGAGACATACTGATTCCTCCTTCAAGTTTTTCTAAGAATAAACCTTAACCTCAGGTTAAGGTCAAGCGCTAGAAGGAGTTTTGAGAAGAGATAGACTTGAATGCGCTTACAAATTAGACATCACAAATACACTCCAATCTTATCACGCTGTTCATGATTTGAAAATAAAAAAGGATACCGCTTTCAGGTTTGACTCAGTGGGACTGAAATGCTACAATTCAAGCAAATTTGGTTGCAAATCATGATTGGAGGGAATGCTCCTGCATCATTTAAAACATAAATGGCAGTGGACGATTTTGGTCTGGATCATTCTTGGGCTGTTCGTGTTTCCTTTGACACCGCCAATTTCACATCACTATTCTACCGATACCGATATACTCGTTCTATCCAATACGACCCATGTCTTAACCGTTCAAGATCAACCGCCTACCAGAGAAACCATACGAGCTCACGAAGACCAGATTCAGAGACACGAAGATTATGACAAACAATATGAGATGACCGTATTTGTCGTTTTTATTGTTTTTATATTATCCAAAATATGGGAGCGATTAAAAGGTATCTTATTAGCTTTTCTTAAATTCATATCGGGTTACACGGGCCTCATTCCTTCATTTTTCATTAGAACCCAACGGAATGAAATTTGGAAAAGAGGAACCCATCATGTCAAACTTATCAGCTGGAGCTGAACAAGCACGCTCCCAACATCAAAAAATAACCCGCATTAAATTTATACGTAGAATTTTTTTCATGCTCGTCGGATCTGCCTTATTTTCTATTGGTTTAGAAATTTTCTTAGTCCCCAACAATATTATTGATGGCGGCGTTGTAGGGATTTCAATCATCCTCTCTCATTTGACAAAAATCCCATTAGGCGTATTTCTCGTTATTTTGAATTTACCCTTCTTACTTTTAGGTTACAAACAAATCGGCAAAACATTTGCCATTTCTACCTTGTTCTCTGTTGTCCTTATGTCCATAGGAACCTCCCTACTGCATCCGGTACAAGCGATTACGATTGATCCTTTGCTAGCCGCAGTTTTCGGTGGAATCATACTTGGTATCGGTGTAGGATTAGTCATTCGCTCAGGCGGTTCGCTTGATGGAACAGAAATTGTCGCCATTGTATTTAGTAAAAAATCGCCATTCTCGGTCGGTGAAATCGTGATGTTTTTCAACTTCTTTATTCTCGCCAGCGCAGGCTTTGTCTTTGGTTGGGATCATGCGATGTACTCGCTCATTGCGTATTACATTGCTTTCAAAATGATTGATATCACCATCGAAGGCCTGGATCAATCCAAAGCCGTATGGATTATCAGCGATGAATCCGACAAGATTGGGGAAACCATAACGTTTCGACTTGGCCGCGGCGTAACCTATCTTAAGGGCGAAGGCGCATTTACAGGAGATGACAAGAAAGTGATCTTCAGCGTCATCACCCGACTAGAAGAAGCCAAGCTCAAGTCAATCTTGGACGAATTGGATCCCAAAGCTTTCCTCGCCATCGGCAATATCCATGATGTAAAAGGCGGCAGATTTAAGAAGAAAGATATTCATTAAAGGGAAATGACAAAGAAGAGGTTAAACAGAGCTTACTGTTTAACCTCTTTTATTTTTTGCACGATTGGGCCGTGGCCTTAAAGAGGATACAGCCGGATTTGGCTTATTTAAGATTGATTTTCATCGCTAAGGTGCCACTTTGCGCGCACAACCTAACCTTAGCGGTATAAATCAGCTTTACAGACTGCAAAAGAGAGAATCGAACCGTTTTGCTGACAACTCTTACTATCTCAATTCATCTCCCACATCTTCATCCTTTCGCTCAGCCACTTCCGCCATTGGATGATATACAACAGATATCTGATCTCAACACGGAATTAGTCATTTGATTGGACAAAATCCAATCAAATGTTCAGAAATCGAGGGTTTGAGTCAAATTCAGACGTCTCCATTGGAAATATCCAATGCAGTACCCCATCCCGCTCTCAGTTTTGGAAAAACACTGTATTAAATCCAATGGAAAAGATGTCTGGGATGAAGATATGTATGAGGAAGTGAGGTACGAATATGCAAATAAGGACTGGAATGAAGATACGTATGAGAGGAAGTGATGGACCATTTACAACTCTTACTTTCTCAATTCATCTCTAGCTAGCTCTGTTTGTATTCTATGAGTTGAGCGAAGAGTGAGCATCCTATTATCGCCGAAGTAACTTGCTACCATAGCCAGTGGAAACATAGACATCAACAAATTCCCCCTGCCACCTTAAAGAATCAGCACACAAGCGCCCTAGTTCCAGTAGTTCCTTAGATCAACCTTCTGGCTAAGCTTGGCACTTTCGAGTGCGCCAAGGACCATCGCCATGCTCTTGATGTTGTCGCGGCAGTCCGTCTCCGCGCGGCGGCCCTCTTCCAGCGCCGCGAACATCTCGTCAAGACAGCCGGCGTGGCCGCTGCGGCCGGGCCAGTTCACATCCGCGTCCACTCTCGTGTAGTCGCGGATGAACTTGCCGGCTTGGTCGCCGGCGGCGACGATCTCGGCGTACGGTGCGCCGCTTCCGTCCCACAGAGCGGTGCCCTGCTCGCCGGTCACACGCCAAGCCGCCTCCCATGAGGTCGGCGCCCCTTCCGCGCACCAGGAGCCGCGGTAACAGAACACAGTGCCGTCTGACATCTCATAGATGCAGATGGCAGAGGCATTCCCGGCGTACCACGAGCCGGGCGGGTTGAATTCCTGGCAGTACACCGAGACGGGGTCTGCCCCAGTAATAAACCGAGCCTGATCGAACGTATGGATCGCCATGTCTAGAATAAGCGGGCTTTCCATCGCCTCGCGAAAGCCCCCAAAATGCGGCCCCAAGAAGAAATCGGCGCCGACATAACCAACGCGGCCAATCGTGCCCGCGTTGATGATCTCCCGCAGTGAACGGATGTTCGCGTCGTAGCGACGGTTCTGCATGACGGAGAAGGATCTTTCCGTCCGCTCCGCCAGCTGCACTAGCTCCCGCGCTTCCGCCATCGTGGCGGCCATCGGCTTCTCGCCGAAGACGTCACATCCCTGCCGGAGTGCTGTACCGCACACTTGGAAATGGCTGGACGGAATCGTGATGTCCAGTACCAGATTAGCACCGCTTTCCTGAATAGCTTGCTCCAGATTGGTATAGACGCCGCAGGTAAGACCATGGCGGTCAGCCATGGCTTGTGCGAATTCCGTCTTAATATCAACAAGCGCGACAATGTCGCTATCCTCACGTTTTAACATATACTCGACCCATACATTCGCCATGCTGCCGCAACCAACGACCACGATGTGATACTTACTCATCTCGTACATTCCTCCAATATCATCCCTAAATTGCGTATAGCTGCCTTATTACGCTTTATTTTATCCCTTTTCCTAGGGATATTCTCTATCCAATCTTGTGAGAATAGGGTCAAATATTGTGCCCAGTAATTAATCCCCTCGGTATGGCTCAAACAAATCAAACATAAAGTGCATGGCCTCTTCCTCATCTTTGCCTTTTGTGAGCAAACGAAGTGTTGTTCCAGCTTTGATCGGGACTAGAAGCATGCCCAAAAGACTTTTTACATCCACAATATGGTGCTTATGATCAAGATCGAAGTCTATTGTAATGTCCGAAATAAAATGAGAAGATTTAACAGATATGGCCGATAAATCGCCTCGTTGTAAATCTGAATGGATCTCAAATTCATGTACTCTCATATATGAACCTTCCTTATAAATAAATTTCGGTTCAGTTGCTCTTCCTGCGATATTTCTTCCATTTGCGATAGCTTCTCCTAACTACATTCAAAGCAAAGTCGGGAATAGGCATTTTACGCACCCAAGGATAATAGAAACGGTCATAGGCACTTTTTAAATCGTCCCACATCGGACAATATTCGCTTTTCATAAAGTCAGACACGTCGACTACTAATCCTCTGCCATCATTCATCATCACATTTTTCCCATGTACGTCATGTGGGTTTAGACCTCTACTTACTGCGTAAGCAAGTGCTTCATCTATGTCTGTAATGACCTGTCGTGGAATCGGAAGCCCTCGATGTAAGCATTTGTATAAAGTAACTCCGGTCAAACGTCGCAGTACCAAATAATTGTCCCCTGCATGCATGCATTCTGAAAATGCGGGATGTTTACCTAGACGTCGATAAACTTCTGTTTCCTCTTGGATTCCCGGTCTGCCTGGCGCATATACTTTAACCACAACCTCGGGATAATTCGGATGTGAGAGTACAGCTGCATAATTACCTGAACCAACTACCTTCCATGGCTTAGGTTTATAGTGTACGACAATAGGATCATAAGGTTGTTCACTGTAAAGCTCCAAATTCGGAAGCAATTGATGTTCAATTTCAATCAGCCAAGGCTTTAACATACTTCTATTTCTGCTCCCCTCCCATATTCTCATCCTATGTGCAGGTTACGGAATCATGGTTTGTTAATTGCTGCTATGTGTGGTATTATACAAAGATATTTGTGTAAAGTGAAGTGTTGAATATGCCCTATTATTATAATTTGCTAGATTCCCATATAAAAATGAAGCTAATCCCTTGACCCTTGGTCAAGGGATTTTTTTTCCTTGGGGAAACACTTCTGGAGGAGGTCATCATTGATGTACGACAACAACAAATCATCTTTCTGGGCAATATGGCTATCCCTCATCAGCAATATTATTCTCACCGCAATGAAAATCGTGATAGGTTTACTGTTTCACAGTGAGGTTTTGTTAGCAGACGGGGTTCATAACGCAGGTGATATTATTGCCACAATCGCAGCACTCAGCGCGATGCAAATTTCCAAGCTTCCGGCCGATGAAGACCACCCCTATGGCCATGGCAAAGCAGAGGTGTTAGGTTCTGGATTTGTAGCTTTTATCCTTGCGCTAGCAGCCATTTATATTGCCTATCATTCGACATCCGCATTTTTCCACGAACCTTTAGCGCCAAGCTTAGTTGCTTTTATTGCTGCAGCTGTTTCTATGGCTTGGAAATATGTCCTCTATGCGTATACGATGCAAATTGGCAGCAAAACGAACAGTAAGGGGCTGATTGCTACAGCCAAGGATCACTTGGCCGATGTTTACGCCTCACTGGCGGCAGTTATTGGAATTGGATTGGCCTTTGTTGGTAAAACTTATAACATTCACTGGTTATCTTACGGAGATGCAGCGGCGGGAATTATCGTTTCATTATTAGTTTTGAGATTAGCTGTGGAAATGGGCAAGGAAGCCTTTGATGTCCTGATGGAGAAAACGGTGGATCAACAAAAGCTGCACCAGTATACGCAGTTAATCCAAGCGGTTCCACAGGTAAAACGAATTGATCGTATTCGCGCAAGGGAACACGGTCATTACATTTTAGTGGATGCCAGAGTTGCGATTCCTGGTGAGCTCACGATCCAACAAGGTCATGATATCTCCCGTGCTATCAAGAAATCCATTATGGAACAGCATGGTGACGTAGATGAAGTCCTTATCCATTTGAACCCTTGGTATAAAGAATGACTGTCCATTTTTCATTTTATTAAAATAAGTTTATAATGGCTCAATAACATGAAAATAACAGAAAGCGGTGCTGAGATGTCAAGCAATGCTTATTATTTAATCTTTTCTGTCATTTTAATAGCGGCAGTTTTATTTACAGTGATCATTGGTCACTCCCGAACAAATAAAGAAGGCAATCCCGAATATGACAACAAAACCAAAGGAAATTGGTCTCGACTGACGTTATTCTATGTTGTTGCGATTGCCCTTGGAGTGCTTGCGCTGATTCTCTATGTAGTTAACCGTACATCCTCGTAAATGAAAAAGACGCTAGTCAGGATCTTCATCCTGATTAGCGTCTTTTTTGTAATTCTCACCTGAAGGCCTTACTTCTCTTCAAAAAAACGAAGATAAGCGCCATAGCCTTCCTTATCCAGATCTGATAACGGAATAAACCGAAGTGCAGCTGAATTAATGCAGTATCTGAGACCATTAGGCCCTGGACCATCATTAAATACGTGACCTAGGTGGGAATCAGCTTCATGACTTCGCACCTCTGTACGCACCATGAAATGACTAGTGTCTGTTTTCTCTTTTACACTTCCTTCAAAGACGGGTTTCGTGAAGCTAGGCCAGCCACAGCCGGAATCAAATTTGTCAAAGGAGCTGAATAATGGCTCGCCCGAAACGATGTCCACATACAAGCCCTTCTCATGAGAGTCCCAGAACTCATTCTCAAATGGCCGCTCTGTCCCATTATTTTGCGTTACTTCAAATTGAATCGGTGTTAATTTTTGCTTACGTTCCGCTTTATCCTTGGCTGTGTTCCAATGCTTCTCAATATAGGAATCACGTCCTGATCCTTTGCGGTAGGCCTTGTAATGCTGCGGATTTTTGTGATGGTAGTCCTGATGATAATCTTCCCCTGGATAAAAGGCTTCAGCATCAATCCGAACAATCTCCGTCACGATGGGCCGATCGAATCGACCGCTATCCTGAAGTGCTTGCTTGGAAGCTTCCGCTTTCTCTTTCTGCTCGTCACTATGGGCGAAAATCCCAGTCCGGTAAGACGATCCGCGGTCATGGAACTGACCTCCTGCATCCGTGGGATCAATCTGACGCCAAAATGTATCAAGTAATTTATCATAAGGATATAGTTCGGGGTCAAATGTAATTTGAACCGCTTCTGCATGTCCTGTTGTCTCCGAGCATACTTCCTTGTAAGTCGGATTGCTTGTGTGACCGCCAATATAACCTGACACAACGGATATAATACCTGGCAGTTCCTCAAATGGTGTAACCATACACCAGAAACATCCACCAGCAAAAGTCGCCTTTTCATAATTGCCTTGTTGAACGTTATCAACCATTTCTGCATCACCTCTTCCTTTCGAATCCCCTCTATCATACCAAAAAATGAGCGAACAACCAAAAGACACCGTTCATCCAGAACGGTGTCTTCGTAATAAAGCTGATTCCTACAGGTTGTTGAAGATATCCGTAATAACAGGAACGATTTGAGATTTACGTGAAACTACGCCTTTGAGCAGCGCTTTGTTATCTACAAGTGTAACGTTGTAAGCTTTCTCTACAGCATCAGCTTTGCGCCCAAGGGCAAGACCAACGGAATCATTGTTAAGAATGTCTGTAACAACAAACAAGAACAAGTCCAGGTTTTTCTCAGCGATGATGGCATTAAGCGCGGATTCAATTTCAGCTTGCTGGGAAAGAACATCATTAACATCAACCGCATTCACTTGTGCGATTTCAGCTTTGTAGCTGCCCATTTGGAATTCTTTTGCGTCCAAAGAAATCAATTGTGCAACTGTTTTATCACTTAGATCTGCTCCGGCTTTCAACATTTCCAGACCATACGTCTCAGCGTCAACGCCAGCAATTGCAGCAAGTTCACGAGCAGCGGCAACATCTTGCTCCGTGCAAGTCGGGGATTTGAACAACAAGGAATCTGAAATGATAGCTGAAAGCATCAAACCTGCGATGTCTTTGTCGATGGAAACTCCGTTTTCTTTGTACAATTTATTTAGGATGGTCGCTGTGCAACCAACTGGCTCTGCGCGGTAGTAAAGCGGGTGGCTAGTCTCGAAGTTAGCAATACGGTGGTGGTCAATGACTTCCACAACACGTACTTGATCGATGTCTGAAGCACTTTGTTGACGTTCAACATGGTCTACCAAGATGACATTAGCTGCTTCATTCGCTACAGTCTCAACTTGACGAGGCGCTGCAACTTTAAAAGTATCCAAAGCATATTGAGTTTCACCATTCACGCTGCCAAGACGAACAGCCTCAACCTCTTGGCCTAATTTCGTTTTCAGTGCAGCATAAGCAATTGCTGATGTGATTGAATCAGTGTCCGGATTTTTATGTCCGAAAATTAGTGTTTTTGACATTGTACGACTCCTTAACCGAAATAGTGTAGTTAGAGCTTATAATCTCTATTTACGATTATACTAAAAAATCTCGTTAAATCCATTACTAAACCAAAAGCTTTAGTGTGAATTAAAAAATGGGCTGAATTGGGTCTGGTAAGAGCTGTTGATCCCCAGAATAAACGGCTTAAATTGATTCAAATAATGGTTGGCTCAAGCAATGTTTAGTTCAAAATAATGTTTGGTCCAAGTTGTTGTATTTTGTACAAGAATATGCAAGTAATTCCGCGAATACCACGCGATTGTTGCATAAATTACAACTTTTTCTCCCAAAAGTAGCTCCATAGAAGGAAATAAGGCTTAATTGTTGTACTGCATACAACATTGACAGCTAGGTGAGGAGAAACCCACGAGAATTGTTGTACGATGTACAACATCACCTCAAATAATTCAAGAATAGGCTGTCAAACTGACTTCCTAATTCTCTTTTTACTTCTCCTTCTCCTTCTAACCGGAAACAAAACCACATTCTACAAATTCGCTTTCACAATCTAAAACAAACGCCTTCAGCTATACATTACACCAATACAGTCTAGTTAGATTTGAAACAAGATACGCCGACTAGACTTACTGACTCTACGTGGGTACCTTTAGTTCCTTCTTGCCGAATTTGAAAGCTTCTGAACCCATGTAGCAAAATCATCTTCGCTACGAACGACAATTCGACTTAGTTCATATGGCGACTGGTTTGGCGTAGCATATCCTTCCTTCGTTGTGAAGGCATAGCGGAATGCCTCCTCTTTTAAGATCTTCAACGTATCCTCGTTGTACTCGCCAAACGGATAAGCAAAAACATCTGCGCTCTTCCCAAGCGCATGCTCAATACGCCGGCGCGATTCCGTGATCTCCTCGCGCTGCTGTTCAATGCTGAGCTGTGGGAGATGCGGATGTGTCATGCTATGCGGCGCAATGTCCCACCCCGCCGCGCTCAGCTCTTGCACTTGTGGCCAGCTCAAGTAGCCTGGCTGGCCAATGAATCCTGGCGACAGGAACAGCGTCGCCGGAAAGCCGTGCCGCTGGAGGATCGGCATCGCCACCTCAGCGTTGTTCGCGTAGCCGTCATCGAACGTGAGCAGCACGGGCCTCTCCGGTGACGGTTGTTTTTTCTCGATGATGCGCGCGAAGTCGCCCAGCGTCAACGGAGTATAGTGATGCGCAGCCAAATAGTCCATTTGGCGCGCGAACATATCGGGGTGGAGCACGTACGTGTTCCCTGGCTCCACCCCGATGCTGTGGTAGTTCAGCACGGGAACCGCGATCCCGTGCTGCTGCTCATCCGCTGCGACTTGGGACGCGGATGCTCGGGTTGCTGCTGGCACAAAGTATGCCAGAAAGAGCCACGAAATCGCGAGCATTCGCACAATTCGCAAATATTTATTAGTCTTCATATCATTCATACTCCACACATCTCATTCAAGTATTCTCCTACACTTCGCTGGAATCGCTTAACACCAGCACATGTCTACTCAGCTTCTCCGTCCCCTATGGCTAGTATGCATACATCGCAAGTAACATCCCAAAAAGAGGTTCAGCAGAATCCCTGCTAAACCTCTCACATTACTTACATCAAATCCTTAAGCCTTCCGCTTATTATAACCGCGATCCTCATATGGCTGCAGCTCCTCAAGCCACTTCTCTTCCAGCTTTTTCAGCGCATCGTTTTCGTCGAAGTAACCGGTCTCCTTCACTTTGAGCACTTCTAAAACCTCAAGCACGAAGGCATCGCCACCAAACTCGTTCCAATCTTTCTGAAGTAACTGGTTCCGATGCGTGCCCATTTGTAATTCCATTAATTTCCCATTCATAGATTTTAAATTCTTCGTGCTTATAACCCACAACTTTCCATTAATCGTATTACGGACTTGAAATACACCGGCTTCCTTCTTCGTTTCTTTATATTGCTGCTGCAGCTCTTGTCTACGATTCATCTCGTTGGTCTCCTTTTTATTCATGTTGTTCATATTCATCCTTTCAGCCAATATTGACTTCCGTCTGGTTGTCGATCGAGAAAGCCATATTCAATCAAATATCTGCGTATATTGGCATAGTCGTGAAAGACTGGCTTGATCATCTCGTTTACTTCCTTTTCACCATAAAAGCGATCCCGTTCGAATCGTTTAGCAATTTCACGCAGCACGATGACTTTATGCTTTTCTTGCTGTGAAAATGAGACTAGTTCACCTGACGTACCATCAGGGAAATACTTCTTAATGATCTTCTCGTACTCATCTTCCGTAATATTGTATCGTTCATCCACCATCTTGGCCGATTTATGAATCTCTACAAAAGCTGGCGCATGCTGATCTTTCTCTTTCAACAGCTCCATCATCGTCACAAAAATCTTGGCTTGGCGCTCTTTTTCCTTTAATCCAAATCGATGATTCCGAATCGTTGAGGCACTGCCAATGCCCAATTCCTTTTGGATTTCACTATCGCTCTTTCCTTCATAGAAAAGCTGAAGCAAACTATTCTGATGATCAGTCAGACCGGTAAGCTTTTTATCCAATCCGACAAAATATTGAAAGACAGATCCATGCGCATGCCCAATATGCCATTTCAGATAACGCTCTGCCTCATACAAGACACCATCCTGGGGATAAATAATTCCCGCTTCCGTTCTCTTGCCGCAAAGTAAACAAATGTAATTATGATCTTCCTGTACATAGCCGCGTTTCCACTCATCGAGTGAGGCTTTCCAGAACATTTCAGACATCTCCAAAGCAAACACTTCCTAATAAAGTTTGTTATATACTAGACATTATATTATTTTGTTTATTCAAATGTCAAACCGTGAAACAAAAAAAGAATCCCTTTCAGTTAAAAGGATTCCTTATTTCCTCTTCCTATTTCTTTCACCCGCGAGAATTTCTCATCGCAAATAATAACTTTGGACCATCTTCACGTCCCGTACCTGCTTCAACAAATTGCTGGTAAGCTTCAGATTCCATGGGGTAAATCGCTATTTTGCCTTCCTCATTGTAATGTACACCCCAACCGTGCTTTTTGGGAAGCATGGATGCTCTTAAACAAGGATGGTTTTTAGAAAAAAGCTCCTCACGAATTTCATCACTGCGAGTTTCGATTTCACTCTGAGGGATTTGCTTATGTTGCAAATAGACTTCATAAATAAGGTCGCCTTGGGTATATTTGTAAGGGTTCTGAGAAAGCAGCTCGTATTGGATCAAGTGAGCGGTTTTACTATCCTTTTTCATGGAAGGAACGATTCCTACTTCAACTGGACAGTCAGCAGAAACCTGTATAAATGTATCCTTATAACTCATATGTGCATCATCATAGGCCATCTTGGTTTAGCTCCTTCCTTCTGCAAGTTGAATCAATTTATTTACGGTCTCCCAGTTCCTTGTTGTCGCGGATACACCTAGCTTCTTCTCGATAAAATTGTTGCTGAACTTTGATTCTCCGTAGTTTTTACGAATGAGTAAATATACGGTGAGCCCTTTGACGCGGAACTCGTCCACTTCATTTTGAAAGGCTTCTAATTTTGCGATAGCCGCCTCGGTTGCTGAATGAGATAATAAGGTAACATATCGTTGTTCATTCGCTTCTGCATTGACTATTTGGTAAGGGGTGTTCTCTACAACCTCGTGCAATTCCTCTAATGTTCGGATGACGACAGGAATATCGAAAGTAAGTTGAACCTTGAGCTCACTCACAATTCGATCACGTACGAACGCAGGGTCATCTTCCTCACAATCAAAAATGACGTTACCGCTTTGTATATACGTAATCACATTTTTATAATCCATGGATTCAAAAATGCTTCGCAGCTTTTCCATTTTAATAATCTTCTGACCACTGACATTAATTCCGCGCAAAAGCGCAATATACCTCGGCATCGCATAACCTCACAACATTTTTTAATTCCATTATACACCAATTATGGCTTATTTGCTTTCATACTAGCCTCGATAAAGGCAGCAACACCGTCTTCTTCATTACTTTGAACAATATCATCCGCCATGCCCAAAATTTCAGGATGCGCATTGGCAACGGCAACCTTGCGACCTGCCGCTAGAAACATGCCGACATCATTCAGATTGTCTCCAAAAACGGTAACATCCTCAGTGCTGCATCCCACATGCTTTGCCCACAAAAGCAATCCATTCTGCTTATTCGCTTGTGGATGGCTGAATTCGAGAAAATAATGATTGTCGATATAGTTATCTTTCATAAAATGAATGTGAACCTGTGACCCGAGTGCTGCGATTACCGCTTCTTTCAAGGGTGCAAGCTCATCAAACAAACCAATGTAGGTTAGAATTAGAGGACGTAAAGTATCAGGACATGCCAACTCCTCAACTTCACGGAATCTTGGATCGTTAGGTCGGCTGGCTGCAAACTGCAGATCCCCTGTCCTACCAAGCTTCTCATGTAGTACTCGCTCCTTATCCTCGTGATCTAATGCAAACAGAAGAGGGACTAGGCCGATTGATTTCCCAATCAGTAAAAGGGTATCCGTCGTCTTTGGATCAAGCCAAAATCCGTCCAGCACACATTTCTCGACAGGTTCGAATAGTAATGCCCCATTATAGAGCACAAGTGGATGGGACCATGGAATTTGTGAAACGACGTCGTTTGAACTTTGATAGCTTCGGGCAGTGGCATAACTAATGACGGCACCTTCCGTAATTGCTCGACTTATCACTCGTACAGTGTACTCCGAAGGAGTAGCATTAGATCGAAGTAAGGTACCATCTAAATCTGTTAAATAATAGCCTTTACTCATGTATTTACTCCCTCTTCCGTTATAAGCCTTGACACTCAACTTCACAATACGATGGAGTATCCTTTTTTATCTACTCTTGACGAGAAGTTCGACGGCTTCTTGGATCACCTTGTCTGGCGAATTCCCCTTCTCAAGCTCTTCATGGATACAGTGCTTTAGATTTGAGCCGATGACAACACCGATCGTTCTATCCACAGCCGTACGAACAGCTGATAATTGTGTCACAATCTCACGGCAATCCTCCCCTGCCTCCAGCATTCCAAGGACTCCGCGGATTTGTCCTTCAATCCGTTTTAATCTATTTTTTAAAGCCTTATCGTATTCCATTCTCTACTCTCCTTAGATAAAGAGATTGAGTCCGGCATCCTCCGCATCGCCTAAGTAGCTGGCTACACCGGCATAATCAATGCCATCGATCAACTCTTCCCGTTTAATACCCATTATATCCATACTCATCGTACAAGCAATTAATTTCACGCCGGCTTGGATGGCACCTTGCATGAGCGACTCTAGTGAATCGACATTTTTCTGCTTCATAACATGTCTAATCATCTTAGCGCCCATGCCTCCCATATTCATTTTGGATAAAGGCAATTTTCTGGTTCCTTTGGGCATCATCAAGCTGAACATAGATTCTAGACCATCTTTCGCTACGTAAGGTGCATCCTCTTTACGAAGTACATTCAAACCCCAGAACGTGAAGAACATCGTTACTTTCTTACCCATCGCTGCCGCACCCGAGGCAATGATAAATGCAGCAATCGTCTTATCCAAGTCCCCGCTGAATACGACCATCGTTGTCCCATTAGTGCTAACCTGTGAGGCACTCGATGAAAGGTCTGACGTTTCCCCCAGTCCTTTGCGCACAACAGCTTTGACAATACCTGAAGAAGTATCCACCGATTCCATCGTATGCCCGGTTTTCTCCGACCAATTCTGAATATCGGAAGCGAATCCGAAATCTGTAGCGTGAACCTCTAACCGTTCCCCGTCCTGCAATCCTCGCATGGTCTCATAAACCCTCATGATCGGGCCTGGGCATTGTAAGCCGCAAGCATCAACAAAGATAGGTGGCTGATTCGTATTTGATTGTGCTTCCGTAGACTTACTGACCTCCGTTGTTGTCACTGCTTTTATCGATTGTGGTTGAACTCCATCCATCATCACGCTATACGTCTTGTAGCCGCCATCCACATTCCTAACTTTGTAACCGTTCTGTTTAAGAATGCGAGCTGCTAAATACCCTCGTAATCCGACCTGACAGGAAACAGTGACTTCTGAGTCAACGGGTATGTCATGTAGACGATCACGTAAAGAGTTAAGTGGGATATTAATGGAACCTGGAATATAGCCAAGCTCTCTTTCAATTTCGTCTCTCACATCGATTAGAAGTCCACCATTTTCCACGTAACGATCAACCTCATGCCACTGAAGGGTATCTACTAGACCTTCCATAATGTTGGACGCCACATAACCGGCCATATTAACGGGATCCTTCGCTGATGAATAAGGCGGAGCATAGGACAGTTCTAAGTCAGCAAGCTCGTAAGCTTTCAAACCACCGCGCATCGCTGCGGCAATTACATCCAATCGCTTATCCACGCCATCTGCTCCAACGATTTGGGCACCGAAGATTTTTCCGTTTTCTTTGTCAAAAATAAGCTTGAGCGAAATAGAAGCCGCCCCCGGATAATAGCTAGCATGAGAGCTCGGGTGTATATGAATGACTTCATAGGGAACTCCCAATCGTCGCAGTGTCTTCTCGTTATTGCCTGTAACGGCAGCAGTGAGATCAAAAACCTTCACAATAGCTGTTCCATATGCTCCATGATAAGAGGCTTGAAGTCCGTTAATATGATCAGCAACCAGACGTCCTTGACGATTAGCCCCCCATGCAAGGGGGACAACCGTTTCAAAGCCTTGAACCCGGTCTTTAACCTCAATAGCATCCCCAATCGCATAGATAGACGGATCATTTGACTGCAAATGCTCGTTTACTCGTATTGATTCCTTAACCCCTAATTCAAGCCCTGCTTCACGGGCCAATTGGCTTTCAGGTTTAACACCAACCGACAGGATGATCATATCTGTGGCCAACGCTTTACCGGATGCTAACTTCACGGTTTTCCCACTATCCTCCAAAGCCACTACGCCATCATTGAAAATCAAGTCAACACCCTTTAGCAACAAATGTCTTTCAATTAGTTTCGCCATCTCTGGATCAAGTGGCCCTAACACCTGTGGATTACGTTCGATAACCGACACTTCAAGACCCCGGTGACGAAGATTTTCAGCCATCTCAATCCCAATGAATCCCCCGCCGATAATGGTGACATGCTTCGGTTTTGTCGAATCCACGTATGATTTAATACGATCCGTATCCGGTATATTCCGAAGAGTAAATACGATATCTGCTGCCGCTAAACCTTGAATGTCAGGGACGATAGGCTTAGCTCCGGGTGACATGATCAAAATATCGTAAGGTTGCTCTTGAACTACCCCTGTAAACAGATTACGGGCAATAACCTTTTTGGCTTGACGATCAATGGCCGTCACTTCGGTTTGAATCCTGACATCAATGCCGAAACGGTCCTTCATTGCTTTTGGTGACTGGATTAGTAGTTTATCGCGCTTCGTTATTGTTTCACCAATATAATAAGGCAAGCCACAATTCGCGAAGGAGATATGTTCTCCCCGCTCATACATGACGATTTCATCGTTTTCATTCAGTCTGCGAAGACGTGCAGCAGCGGACGCTCCCCCTGCAACTCCACCGATAATAACAATTGTTCTTTTCATTTGCGTTCACTCCTGATGTTGTATTATACCCCTATGGGTATATATAATACCCCATGGGGTATTATAATGTCTATCGTTATTTACGGTCCGGTTTCCATATATTCGTCCATCAACCTTAGCAGGGCAAAGAAGCAGGCCGCCTTTGGGTTTGGGCGCCCTGCTTCTAACTGAAGATCAGCTGATCGATACTGGTAAATGAGTAATTTACTTCAGGGATTCCTCATTTTTGTTTATTTTCGAATAAAAAAACTCAGTACCGTATTCCAGTTCCGCTGTTCGTAGTAGTTGGTCCCAAGGTCTATGTTTTCGATCCAAATTTCAGCATTTGTGCCATGAGGACTGGCGACCATGACATTGGATATGCCGCGATTGGATCTAATCCATGCCAACTGGTGTGATGGTAGAGAAATGGGATTAAAATCACCGTAAGTTTCCGAAGGCTGCGTTAATAGTTTCTGATGTTGACTCTTCAGCTTCACATTAACCAAATAGGGAAACTGCCGTTTGGCTGGGTCGATCGACCATTCCGCTTCTTTGGATCTTGAAGTAATGATATTTCGGAGACCATACCAAGTGAAGCTATGCTCGACATATCCCCTGGGTGTGTAGGAAACAGATTTCCCTACAGGAAGCCGCAAAACTTTCAAATGTTTATTCGTTGTAGCTTCTCTTCCAACACCTTCAATATAAGCAAGTTTCTCATCTTTGCTCGCCCACTCAAACCACATCTCGTTGCTAACCATTTGATCAATTGTTTTGAAAACTGAACCGTCTGCGGATAACACACACAGTGTATTTTTATCGGCAGACAGCGATGCGGTAGGCTTAGCAAAGAAAGCAATCCAACGTTCGTTTGCAGACCATTTGAAGATGCTGGTGTCCACAGCAAAAAAATCATCAGATTGCTTGGGCAGGACATGCAACGTCTTAATGAGGTTAGGATCGGCATTTGCGGTTAATGGAATTTTCATTATTCGTATCGGTGTCCATCCATCATGTAAAAGCTTAGCAGCTGTTGAAACTAAGAATCCGCTTCCATCCGGATACCAGGAATAATTCCCGATGCCGTCTGCAACCTTCACCGGTTTTGCAAGTTCATCGGAGTCTATCCAATTAAGCTGGTTCACTGTTAGAAATGCGAGAGAATTCCGGTTAGGTTGCCATTGAAAGTTCCTTCCTCCTTCATGTGCAACGAGATGACTTTGTCCGGTTTGAACATGTAATAGCCACAGTTCCTGCTCATTTTCGCCCTTTGTGTAAGCTATCCACTGGCCGTCATAAGACCATTTCGGGTTTAATATATATGCTCCTCGGGTTTGTTGTCTTTCGTTGTTACCGGCTTTAATCCACAGATCGCCATTTCGAACGAATGCTGCTTTCAACAGTTCAGCGGGCTTTTTTGCATAAATAGTCGTACTATTCATTATGATGAGTACTACAGCCAATATGGCAAGAATGGTATTTCTAAAAGCTCTCATGATTTTCCTCCTTATGGTAACTTACCTTTTACGATTTCCTTTTGTTGTTAAGAACATACGGTGAAATGACCTATTGTAGTTGTACGTATACCAAATGTACTCGGCATAGGATTTTCAAAGGAATCCGTGATATATTATACTTTTGGCAAATACTATTTCAGGAGAGAACAAACCATGGCATATCCTGCTGCTACGAACTACGAAATTGCACAAGTTTGTTTACTAGCTGGTAAAATTATGCTGGAAAACGGTGGTGAAACCTATCGTGTCGAAGACACCATGACTCACGTCGCGGAAGCCTTTGGTGTGCCGAACTCCCATAGCTTTGTAACGCCGACTGGCATCATTTTCTCCATAGATGGACCTGAGCAGACCACACGACTAATTCGTATATCCGCTCGATCGACCGATCTTCGCAAAGTCACGGTTGTGAATGCTGTTTCTAGACGAATCAGCCAAGGGGAACTAACACCCAAAGAAGCTTATCGGCTGCTTGAGGAAATTGATGTGGCCCGGACGGGTTACCCCGCTTGGTTCCAAATACTATCCGCTGCTATAGCAAGCGGTTGTTTCTTAATCATGTTCCAAGGAGAATGGCATGATTTCCTTCCTGCATTCGTTGCTGGCGGGGCTGGCTTAGCCTTCCTTAACTATTTCAATCGGCTAGTGCCGATTAAGTTCTTTGCTGAATTTCTGGCTTCCTTACTCATTGGAACTATGGCTTTCTTGTTTGTCAAAGTGGGGTTTGGTCATGCACTTGATACCATTATAATTGGCTCTGTGATGCCGCTTGTTCCGGGGCTTCTTATTACGAATGCCGTACGCGACTTAATGGCAGGCCATTTCGTTTCTGGGGTTTCCAAAGGCGCTGAAGCCTTCTTAACGGCTTTTGCCATTGGAGCCGGCATTGCCTTTGTACTTTCATTTTATAACGGGGAGGGCATTTAGGATGATGATAATTGAACAGCTCTTAACGAGTTTCATTGCGACTGCGGCATTCGCTATTCTTTTCAATGTTCCTAAGGGCACACTTTTGCAGTGCGGCTTCGTGGGGATGTGCGGGTGGATGTTATATGTTTCCATTCAAATGATTCCTTTAGACCCAATCCTGGCCACGTTGATTGCCTCTTTTTTCGTAACCGTTATCAGTCAATTTTTTGCGAAAATATACAAAACACCTGTTATTGTATTCAGTGTATCGGGTATCATCCCGTTAGTTCCAGGAGGCTTAGCCTATGATGCGATGCGCAATGTCGTTCTCAATCACTATGATCTGGCCGTACAGCTAGCAGCCAAAGCCTTCCTGTTATCTGGTGCTATCGCGATCGGACTAGTCTTCTCCGAGGTTCTTAATCAACTGTTGCGACGAACAAAACATTGACCCTATTGAACTATTTGTAATAGTTCATGCCCGCTTAATAGTTTATACCTATAAAGATGATCGGTTTTATATCTTAGATTTTTCCTGCTTTTCCCTTTAAAATAAGACCAGGAAGCAGCACATCAATCTATGTAACGGAGTTGATCAGCCTATGAGCGAGCAAGCAAACCAGCAAATCACAACAAAGTTCAACGAAATTGCTGAGAAATATGATAGCCAGCGGAGAAAACTGATTCCTTGTTTTGATGATTTTTACCAAACAGCAACTTCACTTGTACACGTCGATCATGCATCTCCACGTATTCTTGACCTAGGTGCAGGTACCGGTCTCTTCTCTTCTTATGCACTTAGCAAATACCCAAATGCGCAAATAACGTTAATTGATCTCTCACAAAGCATGCTCGATATCGCTAAACGGCGATTTGGAGAAACCCTAGCCACTATGACCTACATGGCTGCGGATTATAGTATATTCGAGTCTTCAGAACCATTTGATTGCGTCATCTCATCGCTCTCCATTCACCATCTCGAGGACCAGGCTAAGCAAGATCTGTATAAAAGAATTTTTAAGCTGCTTAAACCAGGCGGGGTCTTCGTTAATGCAGATCAAATCCAAGGCAGCAGCCCTTTCCTCGATCAATTGTACCGCTCTGATTGGGTAGCTAAAGTAGAAGCCACTGATCTCACTCAAGAAGCTCTGCAAGCTGCCTACGAAAGGACGAAGCTGGATAAAATGGCTCCCCTCGATCAACAGCTGAACTGGCTTCGGACTTGTGGCTTCATTGACGTTGACTGTGTCTACAAATATTTCAATTTCGTCGTGATGTACGCTAGAAAGCAAGCTGTTTAACCTTTTTACCAAAGGGTCGGTTTAGCAACCATAAACCACATCATCGACAAAGTAATAATGACATACCAGATTAATGCCTTACGCAGCTTGTTGACTAAGAAATCTCGATTCTCGTGTGGTGCCTTGAGCTGACGGAGCAGGGGCGAGAATGCGCGGGCAATAAAGTACAGTGAAGCAACCATAATGAGGACCGTGACGATAATCCATGATGTTTTCCACGTCCACGCCGTTAACCACGTGAGTAAAATCCCTGTCGTAACAAGCACGTGACCGGCATGCTTGGTAAGCCGAACCGTAATGCGAAATGGCTCAAGGTAGTCTGGCAATTGCTCGAATGGCGCATGACGAATTCTAGCTAGTAAAGGAAACAGGATAAAATAAGGACCAATACTTAAAACAACACTAAATATATGGATATATAAAAGCAGTACGTACCAAGACAACACCATCATCCGTTCTATATGAAAATTGAACAAAACAGTGCAGATCCATAGATCCACACTGTTTTTTGTTCCTACTTATTCAGCCTTTTGAAATTCATGTACCCATACTTTCATATGCGGCAGCCATGGCATTCCTGGATGCATAGCTAGAATACTATCACGGTACTCATCAACGGATGTATGACCTTCTGCTTTTGCATGCTCCACAGTCAATTCACCCAAAGCTTGTTGGTAAACGTTGGTTACTGTAAACGCAGTGCCTTGCAATTCCATCGTTTCACCGATATCTGCATAGCGTCCGTTACGTCTGCAAGCTGTTTTCTCACCAGCAAGTACTTTGCTAACTTCAGCTTCTTTCGTAACGAGTCGATCGATCGAACACGTTTTTGGTGGCAATGTTTCGTTCATATTAGTTCCCTCCTTTTGGCAGTTCTCATTATAACGAATGTCACAAGCTTTGTCGAACCGCGCGGCAATCTTTCATCTAATAGTCATCTATTCTTACTCATATTTTGCCATGATCTCGGTGATCATCTCTTTCATCGCATCCACCAATTCCGGTGGACTTTTTACTGTCGCCTCATTTCCCAAACCAAGAATAAACTTAGCGAAAAACGGGAAGTCACTCTTCACAATATTACCATCTAGCCAACCTGTGCCATCATTTCTGATATGCAATTTAGATACCGTCCATAATTCAGACTCGCACTTCTGGACACCTTCTTTGCTTAATTCCACATATAAAATAACTTCCTCCTCTTCCGCCTTGATAAGTGATTCCCTGTTCCCAAGATGAACATGCCGAAGATCCATCGGTTTGGAAGCAGAAGAAGTAACCGCTGAATGCATTCTGTCACATCGGAATACGCGAATATCGCCGCGAAGAAAGCAATAAGCTGGACAGTACCATAAGCCATTGCTTGCATAGATGCCAATCGGCTGTATTTCCCTACTAGAGATTCCTTCTCGCGATTCATAATCGATGAGAAGGACTTTTTGATCGATAGCCCCTTCCAGCAAGATGGATAAATAAGGGGATTCCGAATGTCTTGACGGCGTTATAATGTCAACTCGGTTTTTCATTTGATCAATACGATCCCGGACGTCGCCAGACATGTAGTTATAAAATTTGCTCAATGCCGAAGAAGCTTCCGTTTTAAAAGGAAGGTTTACGTAATGCCGCAGGGCATGACAAGCAAAAAATAAGGCTATGGCCTCTTCCTCACTAAAGGCGATGGGTGGCAGGATTCTTTCATTCAACACCTGATAACCGCCGTGAGGTCCCACTTCCGAATACAAGGGAACCCCTAATTCACTTAATTCCTGTAAATCTCTTAAAATCGTTCTCGATGACACCTCAAACTCTTGGGCAAGTTCCTTGACAGTAAACTTCCTTTTTCGGTTAACCGTCATCATCAATGCTAGGAGTCGTTTTGATTTGGGCATAGCAATTCTCCGTTTTTTATATTTATGACAAGAACTGTCACTATTATAAGTTATTATTGACATTGAGCCCACAAGAATTTCTGGACATCAAACGAAAGAATAAAAAATTGAACTAAGGGAGCTGTTTGATCATGATTTTACAATTAACACCTTTTATTATGTTGGACGGAAATGCCAGAGAAGCAATCGATTTTTATGTACAATCATTAGATGCTAAAGTTGTCTTTATCCAAACATTTGGAGAGAGTCCGGATTCCACCGAATCATCAATACCGGAAAATGCAAGAGATCGAATAGCTCATTCGGTCTTAAAAGTCGGCCAAACGGAGCTTATGGTTTCCGATATTTTCCCAGGTCAACCCCACCCCATCGGCAATCAAGTTACTATCTGTATAACAACTTCTGAGAAGGAACAAGCTGAGCATCTATATGAATCGTTACGACAAGACGGACAAGTGAGCTTGCCCCTGCAAGAAACTCATTTTAGCCCTGCTTACGGGATGGTAATAGACAAGTTCGGTGTAATTTTTCAAATTTTCACTGCGCGTCAACGCTAAGTTGAAAGCACTCTGAGAGTGTCCTGCCCTCTTGGTAAGCGCTCCAAATTTCGATTTTATTGTCGTTCAGCAACTTCGATGGGCAACCGTGATTACTGATGTTGTAGTTTCTACAACAATTCTCATGCCAAAAGGCTATTTTGAAAGTAAAAGTTGTAGTTTGTGCAACAATTCGAGCCCATTTGTCGCGAAATGGCCTGTAAATGGCTAAATTGTTGTACATTATGCAACATCGAAGGAGTAGAGGTGGGATCTAGGCTGAATTGTTGCACTTTTTACAACATCATGCGACCTAGAATGTGAATATATTCAAACTATTTCTCACGTGTAATCCCCAACCGTTCTTAATTTATTGATTATTCAAGTAAAAGACCCGAGAGAGGCCACTTTTTTCAAAGTGTCCATCTTTCGGGTCACAGTTCACATATGCGAATGGGCCGTTTTCATTTTAATGAATACAATTGAACTAATCTTTAAAATCCTCAGCCCGCCTGCTCTTCTAAAGGTGACACACATTTTTCCAGCGGTAAGCGGAGCGTGATTCGGGTCCCCTTTTTAGCGTCGCTCTCGAAGAAAAATTGCGATTCCTTGCCGTAGTACATGATCATCCGTGTGACCACATTTCGCAGTCCGAACAGGTCCTTTTCCTTCTTGAGGTCTGTCGAAATCCCTTCTGCCGCTAGCTTAGATGCTTCCTCTAATTTGCTGCAAATATAGGCGAGCCTTTCGTTATTGACCCCTACCCCGTTGTCGCACACTTCAAGCACAAGCCGATTACCTTCCAAATACGAGGAAATGAAGAGTTCCCCGCCCCCACTCTGTTTCTCCAGACCGTGCAGCACAGCATTTTCCACAAGCGGCTGTAAAAGGAGTTTCAATACATGGTAATGCGCGCTTCCCTCGGCGATGTCGTACCGAACCGTAAAATGATCCAAGAACCTCAGTTGTTGGACTTTAATGTAATATTTCAAATGCTCGATGGTCTCCCCGACCGCAAACGTTTCGTTTCCCTTATTTAGGCTTAGCCGGAAAAATTTCGATAGATTCAGCACCATTTCGCTGATTTCATCCGCTTCATAGTTTTTGGCCGTCCAATAGATGGAGTCTAATGTGTTATAAAGAAAATGAGGGTTGATTTGCGATTGCAAAAACTTAAGCTCCATTTTAGAAAGTAAAAGCTGCTTCTCATAATGGTCACGAATAAGTGTCTTCTGGTTCTCAGCCATCCGATTGAACGATTCAATAACATATCCCAGTTCGTCCACGCGCGTATCTTCCAGTTGGATCGTGAAATTACCTGTACGGAGCTGTTTCATCCCATAAGCTAGCTTCCGCAGCGGGGCGGAAATCCCCCTATAGATGATCCAGGAAATCCAAACAGCTAGCACCAGACTGACGGCTAAAATCCCATAACTAAAAACCTTTAGAGAGTCGGTATGGCTGCGAAGCTCCTCCAAGGGCTGCTCCATCATGAGCGACCATCCGGAAAACTTCGACTTCACGCTAATTGTAACCATTTCCGTACCGGTTTGCTGCGACTTACGGATGGTCCTAACTTCATTTACGGTGTCCCAAACTTGGGGATGTACACTCGCGCCCGTGCCAGTTATCGAGCTCCCGTCGCTGCCGAACAGATAGATGTTCGCATTTTTAGAAGGAAGAAGCGGTTTCGCCAACTCGATTAGGGCGCTTTTTTTGACGGAAACCACGAGCAGATTCGGATTAATGAGTGTCCTGTTATAAGGATCCATCGTCCGGATCAGATGAACACTGTCTGCATCAAAGTAAGATTCACCCTCCTTCGGCGTAAAAAAAACCGTGCCCCCACTGGATTCCATTAAACGCTGGTACCATTCCTGCTTCTCTGCTCCTTCGGGCAGCTTGCGCCCCCCAAGTTTCGTGGAAATGACGGTACGTGACGGCATATGGATGATGGAGATTTGGTCCACGATCAAATTGACCGTCGTCATGTTCGTTATCTGGTCCATCACTTGTGCAAAATGAACGAACGACTGCTTTTCCGGCTCCTGCCCGACGGACTGCAGTGTTGTGTTCATGTTCATATCGAATGCGATCAGCGATGAGAGCTGTTCGAGGTTCTGCAGTGTCAGGTCGATGTAATCCGTCATCGTATGCAGAGCCCCTTGTGTCCTCTCACCCGTTTGTACTTCTAAGATCGTCTGTGATTTTGAGATGGCAAAAAGACTGAAGCCGGCGAGCGGAAGCAGAATCAGTAAAAAGTACCATGTTAGCCGAATCTGAATATAACCGACCAGTATTTTGCGCACTTTGGGCAGGATTTCTTTTAACATATTGGTGGTCCCTCCATTCGTGCCCTGTCACTTTCCGGCTACTTGCCGGTTTCTCGCCACCACTCGTTCACTTCTCCGGTTATTTCATCACCGCCAGCATCCTTCCATTTCTTCACAAAGGCATCGAATTCCTCGATGGGACTCAACCCCGCGATGATTCGCGTAAAAGTCTCTTCTTGCAGCTTGGATAGCTTGACGTTATGCTTGCCCATTGCGGGAGTTGGTGGTCCATTAAACCGATCTTCCATCAGATTGCTTTCGATTCGCTGCAGGTTTTCGTAAAGATGGAATTGCTCGCCGAGTCCCTCCAGCCGTTCCCGCGTTATGTCCCGCTCTGCCGTATCGACCAACGATCCATAGATACCCCGATAGCCATGCTTCGTGTGCTCATCAAACCGGATAGCAAGCTTTCCGTTCACTCGGGTCCAAATTTCATTTTCAAAACCGAGCTTCAGGCTTGTTTGACCGGGGCCAGCGATAAAATCGAGAAATTTGACAACCGCTTCAGCGTTTTGACTCTTGACGGGCACAACATTGTAAGAACGGACGTTTGAGGTACTGTAGACACCATGTTTACCGTTCGGTCCGACCGGGAATTCAAGCGGGATCCATACCGCTTTCGGATCGTTTTTGCGGTTAGCCGCAATGTGGGTGCGTGTATCAGACCAGGCCGCGGAATATAAGCCGACCCTGCCGGTCGCAATTTTTTCGCCAAGTACATCGATTTTATTGAGCGGGAATTCCGGGTCCAGAATATTTTGATCATACAGGCTGCGAAGGTAAATGAGCGCTTCTTTCATTTCTGGGAGGATACCGGAGTAAACCAACTTACCGTCCCGCTCATACCAGGCGTTCATTTGTACACCGAAGGCGCCGAGAAATGGCGACGTTCTCCTGAGACGTTCCAGGATCGAGAGGCCAAAGGTGTCCTTCCTTCCGTTTCCGTCCGGGTCTCCTTCGGCGAAAGCCTTCATCACCGCTGTAAACTCTTCGATTGTTCGCGGAGGCTGCAGGCCGAGCTTGTCCAGCCAGTCTTTTCGGGCGTAAACAATTTCAGTTCCCTTCACTTCATTTAGACTGGGTATTGCATATATTTGGCCATTGACGGTTACGTTGTCCCAAGCTTCTTTAGGGATTTTGGCTTTCAGGTTCGCCCCATACTTTTCAATATAGTCATTTAAAGGCGTGAGCGCCTTTTGATTAACGAAATTGATAAACCAAGAGGGATTGCTCGTGTTCAGCAGATCTGGAGGCTTCCCAGACGTCATAATCACGTTTAGCTTTTCATCATATCCATTCAGCGGCGGTAGCGTCACATTCACCTGTACGCCGATGTTTTTCTCGATATAGTTCAGGTAGGGGTTGTTATTCTCATCCATACCTTCTGGAAAGTTCATGCCTAGGCTGTTCACGACGATTCGTATGATCGGTTCCTGTACAGCTTCCGAAACTTTATCTTGGTTCATTAACCATTCCGGAAAGCTGCATCCGGCGGTAGCGAAGCACGTGAGTAAGGCTAGAATGGCCGCTCTATTTCTTTTCATTACTCAACCACCCCTTCAGGCATAATGAAACCGGCATTCAATCGGCCAAAATCTTCTGCAGGACTGGCGTCAGTCCATCTGCCATACGCAAAAAGCCAAGGTCGGTCGGATGGACTCCGTCAACGGTACATTCGTGCGCTTCCTCACCCAGCAGGTTAGATCCGTCGTAAAAATAGATGTTGGCATCGCCCAGTTCGCGCTGCTGCTCTACGGTTCGGAGCTGGACTTGTTTGCGTTCCGCCCGCTCTTTAACCATTTGATCATGAAATTTTTCCTTGGCATAGGTGATACGCGAGATTACTAGGATTGGAGTCAGCGGGTGTTTATCTCGGTAGATCAATATGAACTCGGGAAGAGTTTTCTGAAACAGTTCAGTAGAAACGCAGTTCGCCTCATAATCAAGTATAAGGCATGCAGGATTCGGGATGTCCGAAATGATATGAGCGAGCTCAGGTTCTCCTTTACCGTTACCGGAAAAGCCCAGGTTGAGAAACTCCCTGTTGATGCGGCGCGACATGATATTCGTATAAGCCATACCCGGACGGGCTGCGCAGCCGCCTTGCGTGATTGAGGTGCCGTAGACGATGATCTTTTTACTGCTGTCGTATGACGGTGGCGAATCGATCTGCGCTTCCTGATCCAAACCGATCCATACTTCTTCTACGCCTTGGTAGAGCGGAAAATTAAGCGTAATAATCCGGCTCTCCCTCGCCATATCCTTAAAAATAACGGCTTCATATTCAGCCAGCGTGTGATCATAAACGGTTGTGCCGTAATAAAACTGCTCTCCTTGACCTCCAATGTAGCAGTCAAATCCACACTGCCCCGTCGCGGGCATATGATACATATTGGCAGTCCCTGTCAGTTTTACTTTAACGGTCAAGGAAGTTGCATTTGTCTCGAAACGGATTTGACCGCCGGCGGTGCAGTTAGCCAATTGGTCTACCGCCACTGGGAGTTTCCAATCTGGTTTTGTCGGCAGCCGGCGGTAAAGCCTTTCTTCGTGCAGCCAGCCGAACCCGGCAATATGAAATGGCTTCTCTAACGGTGAATACCAATTAAGATGATTGTCGCCGGATTGCTGAATTCTCATGTTTGCATCCAACTGCACGGCGTTAACAGGTCGTTGTTGATTTGGCATCATAAATTCCTCCTCTACTTACTCCTTAAAATCCACTCACATTGTAGGGCTTTGTTATCCATTTTCGACTCCGATCCAGCAATCCCTTTTTTTCATTGCCAATGGTTATTAAAGTACCAAAAGAAGTCATGGTCCTCCGCTGTGGCCTCGTTCCCGCTGTAATACAATGAGGATAGCCTGTGAAATCCTGCAGGCGAGGAGGAAAAAGGAGGGAATATTTCCGTTGCCACACAAGAACAGCAACCATAACATTCAAGAATTTCATGCCGATATCGTCGTGATTGGCGGGGGAACCGGCGGTTGCGCAGCCGCGCTTGCCGCTGCCAAATCAGGCAAGACGGTGATCATGACTGAGGAAACCGACTGGATTGGTGGACAATTAACGAGTCAGGCTGTTCCGCCAGACGAGCACCCATGGATTGAACAATTCGGCTGTACCCGCACGTACCGGCAGTTCCGGGATGGGGTGCGTGATTATTACCAGCGCCATTTCCCCCTTACCGAAGAGGCACGGTCACGCATTCATCTTAATCCCGGGAACGGTGGCGTTTCGCGATTGTGCCATGAGCCACGCGCAGCATTGGCAGTTCTGCAGGAAATGCTGGCTCCTTATATTCACAGCGGGAGGCTGCAAATTCTTACCCGTCATCGAGCTGAATCGGCTTCCGTGGACGGAGATGACGTACGCACGGTAACGGTACGGAATTTGCTGACCGGGGAACTCGTGGAGCTATCCGCCGCCTACTTCCTTGACGCAACGGAATGTGGAGATGTTCTGCCGCTTGCCGGGGCGGAATATGTAACTGGGGCGGAGTCCAAGAGCCAAACCGGGGAACCACATTCCGTAGAAGGTGAAGCTCTTCCGCAGGACATGCAGGGATTTACATACTGCTTTGCTATGGACTACATCGAAGGCGAAGACTACACCATCGAACGTCCAGAGCGCTATGATTTCTGGCGGCAGTATAAAGCCGATTTTTGGCCAGATCGGCTGCTAAGCTGGTCCGGCGTCCGCCCTCATACGCTAGAACATGTCACTTATGAACTTTTTGAAGGGACAGAAAAGTACTCTCTATTCTACTATCGGCGCATCATCGACAGCAGAAACTTCGAGCAAGGCTTTTATCCAGGGAGTATTACACTGGTCAACTGGCCGCAAAATGACTACTGGCTTGGCTCCGTCATCGACGTGAGCGACGAGGAAAGAGAACGGAATCTGTGGGATGCGAAGCAGCTTAGCCTCTCTTTGCTTTACTGGCTGCAAACGGAAGCGCCTCGGCCGGACGGGGGGTTCGGCTACCCGGGACTTCGTCTGCGCAAAGACATCGTCGGCACCGATGACGGACTGGCCATGTCTCCGTACATGCGGGAGTCACGCAGGATCAAAGCCGAGTTTACCGTACTGGAGCAGCATGTGAGCACAGCCTGCCGCCCCGATGGTAAAGCAGAGCAATTCGCCGATTCTGTCGGCATCGGCTGTTACCGAATTGACCTGCATCCGAGCACGGGAAATCGCCATTATATCGATGTCTCCTCCCTGCCGTTCCAAATTCCGCTGGGCAGTCTGATTCCTGTCCGCATGAACAACCTGCTGCCAGCATGTAAAAATCTTGGCGTCACGCACATCACAAACGGCTGCTACCGGCTCCATCCGGTCGAATGGAACATCGGCGAGGCTGCTGGATTTCTGGCAAGCCGCTGTATCGACCGTGAACTCCTGCCCCGCGAGGTGCGCAGCATGGAGTCTGAACTTCGAGACTTCCAGAATATGCTTGTAAGCTATGGGATTGAACTGGCTTGGCCAACCATTCATTCGGTATAACAATAACCATTCTAGAGACGAGGAGATTTTCAAATGAGCAAAGTACGTATAGCGGTCATCGGAGCCGGATCCATTTCCGAAATGCATTTAAAATCATACCAAAATAATCCAGGCGCTGAGCTTTACGCTATTTGCGACCTGAATGAAGAACGCGCTAAAGCGAAAGCCGAGAAATACGGCATAACACGTATTTACACGGACTACAAGGAATTACTTGCCGATCCAGAAGTCGATGCCGTCAGCATCTGTACGTGGAACAATAGCCATGCGCCGATCTCCATCGCTGCTTTGGATGCCGGCAAAAACGTGCTTACCGAAAAACCGCTCTGCAAGACGGTGGGCGAAGCGATGGCCGTGGAGGAAGCAGTCCACCGCTCCGGCAAAACGCTTCAGGTCGGCTTCGTCCGCAGATATGCTTCTAATACACGTATCATCAAATCGTTTCTAGAAAACGATGAACTCGGTGAAATTTACTACGCTAAAGCTTCGTGCATTCGTCGTCTTGGTAATCCAGGCGGCTGGTTTTCAGATGTTGAGCGTTCAGGCGGCGGTCCGCTGATTGATGTAGGTGTCCACGTTATCGACCTTTGCTGGTACCTGATGGGCCGACCGAAGGTGAAGTCAGTCTCCGGCAATACCTACAAAAGACTTGGCAATCGCGCCAACGTAAAAAACCTTGCCTTTTACAAGGCAGCTGACTACGACGCTTCCCGCAATACCGTAGAGGATATGGCGAATGCGCTGATTCGTTTCGAGAATGGCGCCTCCATCCTTGTAGACGTAAGCTTCACGCTTCATGCGAAGGAAGACGAGCTTACCGTGAAGCTGTATGGCGACAAAGGCGGCGCCGAACTGGAGCCTCAGCTATCCATCATTACGGAGAAGCACGATACCATCTTGAACATCACGCCGCAAATCAACAACCTGTCTTTTGATTTTGTTGCTGGGTTTCAGGATGAAATCAATTATTTCATTGAAGTATGCCAAGGAAAAAAAGAAACCATCTCTCCTGTTCAAGACGGTGTTGAAATGATGAAAATCCTTTGCGGTATCTATGAATCTAGCGAAAAAGGCGAAGAAATACACTTCTAAATAAGCAGCTTACGACAAAACTCAAATCGCATCGGTTCACAACTAGCCCTATCAAATGAAATGGAAGGATAGTGAAACCCGTTGAATAAGTCGAAATGGTTGTCTATGACCCTATTGCTCACAATGATCGTTTCCCTTTGGTCCACGACCGCGGTTGCTGCGGAGACCGTCTCTGGCTCCGTTACCACAGCCGCTGCTCCGACCGCCGCCGATTACATTGAAGTAGAAGCCGCTCCGGTCGACATTACTATTGATATTGAAGGTCCTCGCAAGCAAATTAATGCTGTTGATAAGGATGTTAGCGGCATCACCGATTATGTAGCTTTATACACAACGGAGTATGCACCTCAGATTACGGTTGGAAAAACTTCCGTCGGTGTTGTCGTCGATGGAGCTAATCAGGTCACTCGGGTAGTAAACCCTTCCGTGAACGGCGGAGTGCCAGTCTGGACAGGACCTACTGACCTAGTCATCCCTCAAGGCGGTTACATCCTAGTATCGAATGACGACAGTTGGGCGAACAAAACTTACAAGCAATATCTCGCGAAAAATTTCAAGGTCGGTGACAAAATCAAGCTGCGCAAAAACGGTGAAGTCATCCCTGTCTCTGACTTAATGACAGGACAAGGCCTCAAAGCTCGGCTTAAGCTGAACAACGACGAATGGTTTACGGTAACCGAGCCGAAAACAGTGGTCTCCGGCAAGCTGGAAAACCTAGAGCAAGGTATTCCCTATTCGATTCGTGTGAACCAATCCTCGGTTGCTTTGCAAGCGAACGGCAGCTTTCAGATCGAGGTTGGTCTCACGGAGGGTGTCAATTATCTTGACGTCATCGCCATCAAAAACGGGACGGAAAATGACCGCAAGACGCTTGTCGTGTTTTATAAAAAACAAAACGGTACTGCAAAGGAAGTCGTCCTCTGGGTCGACCAAGGAACGAATATTTTCAAGCTGCAAACGCCTGAAAATGTTCACGATATGCTGACCAAGGCAAAAGACGCCGGGGTCACGGCCATAGCATTAGATGTTAAAGGTGTAGAAGGCTTCGCCAACTACAAGAAGAACGACCTGACCGGTCGTCCTCATATCTCCCAGATGACCGCGCCGACTCGTGCGGGAGCGAATCCGAACCTTGACATGCTGGAGGAGTTCATCAGGTACGGGCATCAGCTAGGCATCAAAATCCATGCAGCTTTCAATGTATTTGCTGAAGGCTCACCTGCGCACAACGAGTATGGGCTGCTGAATCAGCACCTCGACTGGGAAGAACATGTGTACCGTCCCGAGGATGGCGGCCAGATTCTACGGCTGCGTGAGAGCAACTATTACAAAACGGGCAAATCCCTCGTTGCTTTCGTTAACCCGGCTAATGATGACGTTAGAGCCTTCGAGTTGAAAAACATGGAAGAAGTCATCAAAAACTACGATGTTGACGGCGTCGTGCTAGACCGAACCCGCTATGACAATGAAACTGCCGACTTCAGCCCATTAACTCGCTCGAAGTTCGAGGCATTTCTCGCCGTTCGCGGTAAACAGCTGACAAATTGGCCGGCGGACGTTTTCACTTATGTGAACAATGTCCGGCAATTCGGACCGCTTATCAATGATTGGTGGGAGTTCCGCTCGCAGACGATCAAGACATTTACGGATGAAGTCCGTTCGCTCACTGATCGCTACACAGCACTCAAAGGTCATAAAATCTACTCTTCCGCCTATGTCGGCTCCTGGTTTGATTCTTACTACCTGAACGGTGTTCACTGGGGCAGCCCGAACTTTAAATATGATAGTCGTTTGCAATTCCCGGCCGACAGCCTTTACACAGACTCTTACGCGCAAACCGGCTATACGGGCAACATTGATTTTCTTATGATTGGCACCTATCAAACGACGCAGAAAGAAATCGAGCATCACATTACGCTAGGTAATATTGTAACAAACGGTGAAGTTCCGATGTACGCTAGTATCGCGCTGGCGAACATTCAGGATCCCCCGCTGCAGCGGTCGGTGTTCCAGGCTGGCTTGTCGCAATCGAATGGTCTGATGCTCTTCGACTATTCGCAGGTTAATTGGTCGGTTGTGAAAGCGTCGCTCCAGAACGTAGAGTACGTCAAGGATTATCAAGTAGGCTCAAGTGTTCCTGGCAATGAGGAATCGTTCCTTGAAGGCGATTTGTACAATGTGAGCCGTAACGAGAATAATCTCAACGTCTATACGGATACGTTCGGTCTAACGACAGCTACAAGCACGTTCGGTGTCGAAGCGATCGTGGACAGCACCGGTAAAGTTACAAAAGTCGTTAACCAACAACAGGCGCTTAGCTGGAACTGGACGAACATGTCACCTAATAACAGCGTCATTCCGCAAGGCGGCTTCGTCATTTCTGCTCTGGATGCTTCAGGCGTTCGGACGAGACGGCAACTGGTCGCCAGAACGTACAAGGTCGGCGATGCTGTCAGATCGGCCGTGCTGCGCGGTCACCTTGCCTATGCAAACACTAGCACACCGCTGAAGAATCTCGAGATCAAAGGCAATATCGAAGTGCTTGGGCCGGGTATGGCTGATGTTCGTTTGAACGGTGTTCCGGCTGCGCTGGCTAGCAACGGAGACTTCAGCGGAAATGTCTCGCTGGAAGTAGGCGCCAATCCCATAAAAATCTCCGTTTACGTAGACGGCCGCAAAACGAACGAAAAAACCGTAACCATAACGCGTACGGCTCCCGTCATCACAGGCATTGAGCTTGATTCTGCCGCCTACCGTCTAGTTTCGGGCGACACGCACGCATCCGTTACGACTGCCGTTTACTCGGACGAAACGAGAGCCGTAGTAACCGGTGCCGTGTTCAGCTCCAGCGATCCTCAGGCAGCAACCGTTGCCGCAGACGGAACGGTTACCGCGCTGAAGGCTGGAACTACGGTGATCACCGCTGTCTATGAAGGAAAAACTGCCAAATCAATCGTTACTGTCGTAGAGCTGGCAAGTATCTCTTATGAAGAGAATAAACACAGTCTTGTGAAAGGTGAGACCTTCAAAGCACCGCTCAAAGCAACTTACTCAGATGGCACAATGGCGTACATCACCCAAGGCGCGACATTCATCTCTTCGCTCGATAAAGTTGCATCCATTGCTGCAGACGGCACTATCACAGCTGTGAAGCCTGGATCCGCAACCATTACTGCCTCTTATCGTGGCAAGCAATCGGAGATTAAGATCAAGGTATTCAATACTCACAAAGAGAAGATCGAAGATAAAGAGAATGGTGATGGCGTGTACGACGATGCAGCGAACGATAATAGAGAGAATGAAGTTGGAGATATGGGTTAAGGTTTGACAACGGATAGCATCACATGATCAAAAAAAAGCATCCGGTTCCTTCTCAGAGAGAAGGTCCGGGTGCTTTTTTGGGGGCAGATTCAGCAAATGAGCCGATTGGTTAGCCTAGCAGTTTGATTTTCCTGCTTCTCAGTTTATGGCAGTTCCAACCACTGATAAGGCGTCTTTGCGGCCTTCATACCAAATTCCAGAATCGTTGCAATCGCAATCGTTTCTGCCTGTGGAACAGGCGTCTTACTCGTCTCGAAAAAACCGATAAGATTCTCAATAAACGACCCAAAGAAATCCGACTCGATCTTTAGAAACTTCGATGACCCCGCTTCATAACTGAGCGCCATGCTGAACGGACATTCCCACCCATATTGGTTTATCGTTGCTTGGCGGCCGTCCGCATACCCGATTAGCAGCGCTGGCGTGTTTGCCGTTCCCGTCCACATCACTCGTTTGACATCCGTCCCCATCAGCGAGACGATCGGCTCCACCTGGTGGATCGAATAGTTCTCAAATTGTCCCGGTCCTAGGCTGCAAATGGACTCTATCCCCTGCTTTTCTAGTCCTATATACTCTGAAGCGAACCGTAAAGCCGAAGTCGAGTACATGGGGGTCCCATGTTTGTCTGCGAGTTCGAACATCCGTAAGGCCGCTGCCCGGTTACGTGCAAACGTTTTATCGATATAAGTAGGCTTGCCGGAACCAAGTGGAATCAGCGACAGTTCCTCATGGTACTCGGGATGATCCGGCGACAGAACAACCAAGTAGTCACTCTGTTCCACAACCGCCTCGATCGAGTCAAGAAGCTGGATTCCCTTCTTCTCGCTCCAGTCCGCATTACTAAGCTTTCCTTCCATATTCGACTTGCCATAAGCGTATGCGACCTTCATGCTGCCTCTCGATGCCCTTTCAATCCAACCCGGATATTTCTCCGCATGCCACTCGTCCAGAAAATAGTCAATAAACCCGATCTTTTTCATCCTTATCTCACTCCCTCAGAGAAATAAAACCCCCACGGAGTGAACCGCAGGGGATTATTGCGCCATAAAATAAGCTTACTTCTTATTCGCTGCATACCATTCGTTGACAGCTTTCGTCATTTCGTCTCCGCCATCTGCTTTCCACTGAGTCACGAATTTATCATAATTTTCGAGCTGCTCTGCACCTGTGATGTATTTCAAGAAGGTATCTTCCATCAACTTTTGCAGCTTTAAGTTGTACTTACCGATTGCTTCAAGCGGAGGTGCAAAAGAGAGCGGATCTACAACGATGTTACCTTTGGCAGCTTCCTGATTTTTATTAAATGCATCGGTCAGGATAGGATCTTTACGAACACGCGCCTGCCAGTAGATCGGGTAGTTTTTCTCATCCACTCCTGTGAGAAACGAAGAAGCGTTGTTATACTGGTCGTTGAAAATCGGCAGAATCGGGAAGTAGTTGCCGTTTTCCACCTTGTGGTGAACGCCTTCTTTACCGATTGTCGCTTCCTTGTGAATATCTTTATCGAGCTTCAAATCCAGGTATTTGATAATCTCTTCCTTGTTTTCAGCCCATTTCGGTATACCCACGTAATAGCTGATGCCTGCTGAACCCATAACTTGTACTTTGCCATCATCGCCTTTCAGGTAAGGTAGGCTTGCGATTTTGGCGTTTGGTGTGTTTTTCAGAAGTGCATTTTGTACGGTAGGCGCGTTGAAATAGCCGTTTGAGATCATAGCCGCTTTGCCGCTCGTGAAGTTCTCGATGACTTTGTTCGCCTGATTGAGAGACCATTCTTGATCAATCAATTTCTCCGTATAAAGCTTCTTCATGAACTCTAAGTATTTTTTCATGTTCGGGTTTTCTACCACATTGACCAGTTTGCCGTTAACATCCTGCCAACCGGTCGTTGCGGTCGACTGAACCAGCGTGAGGCCAAACGTCGGCATGATTTCAGGAACGAGCGGGGTTTTACCGCCGGACAACGCCATGACATTTTTCTTCTCTTTAATCGTCTTCATAACGTTGTATAGCTCGTCGCGTGTTGTCGGGGCTTTAAGTCCGAGTTCATCCATCCAATCCTGGCGCACGATAAGCGCTGTGTTGACGATCGTACCCGAACCAGTCTGTGGAATACCGTAAATTTTTCCGTTCAGCTTGGCCCCGTTCCAGGAGTTTTGGGAAATAACGTTTTTCATGTTCGTGCCATATTTGTTTACCAACTCATCGATCGGCTCCAGGGCGCCAGATGTTGAGAGTCTGGAATACTGAGGGCCACTGAGCAGCATGAATCCATATTTTTCCTTGTTGGCCATGAGCAGGTTAAGCTTGTCGTCTGGGTTCTCGACCGGCAGCATGTCGTAGGTAACTTTGTAACCGGTTTTTTCGTTCAGGAACTTCGCCACGACTTCAGCATTGGGATCAAAACGCGCATATTGCAGTAGCGCCTTGAATTCTGGCTTCGGCTTATTGGTATCTACAGTTGCGATTGGAGCTGTTGATACAGACGGTGCTGTGGTAGTCCCTGCCGTTTGGCCGTTTCCGCCACAAGCGGTGATAGACGCTGCCAAAGTCGTGATGGACATCAGAGCTAAAAATTTTTTTACCATGAAAGAGCCTCCCTTTTTCATTCTTTGAGTATGGAGAAGTGCGTAAAACCAAATTTCATGGAACCATCTTTGAGCCTGCCCACCACCACCCTTCAAGTTTTGTTTGTGAGATTCAGCCTTTTACGGAGCCGACTAGAACACCCTTAACGAAATATTTTTGCAGGAACGGATACACGAATATGATCGGCAGCGTCGCCAGAATGATGGAAGCCGCTTGGATCGACTGCGGTGAAACGTTCAGCGATGCGTCAACATTGGTCCGCATGAAGGCATCCGTCGAAGAGACGAACAATTCCTTTAAATAAAGCTGCAGCGGCTTCATTTCTACTGAGTTGATATAGATAAGAGACGTAAAGTAATCGTTCCAGAAAGTAACCGCGTAGAACAATGCGATGGTTGCCAACACAGGCATCGATAGTGGCAAGATGATACGCACAAGGATCGTCATATTGCTGGCCCCATCCATTTTCGCCGATTCTTCGAGACTGTCAGGCAGGCTTTCAAAATAGCTTTTGACAATGAGCATGTTGTACACGTTAATCATTAATGGCAGGAAGAGCACCGGCAGTTTATCGATAAGATTAAGCTTGTGCATTAGCAGGTAAGTCGGGATCAATCCACCGCTGAACAGCATAGTAAACAGGTACATGATGATAAAAAACTTGCGTCCCCGCAGCCTCGGCTTGGAAAGCGGATAAGCGGCTAACGTCGTCATGAATAACGCGAGCAGCGAACCAACCAGCGTCACCGTAATGGAAACCATAAACGCATTCAGGAATAAGGAATTACTCGCCACATACTTGTAAGTCCCTATTTGAAAATCGATCGGGTATAAGGTAACCATTCCCGAAACGACCGCCGCCTCGCTGCTAAGCGATTTGGCGACGAGATTGATGAACGGAAAGATGGTGGAAAGTCCCATCAGAATAAAGAAAATATGATTGACCACTGCGAAGATTTTCTCGCCACGGGGTGTTCGGATGGCTCCATTCCTTCTAACGGCAGGTGATTGTAAGGTGCCTTTTGTATGCATAGCTGATCCTCCTAAAAGTTTTGCTTTAGCAAAACTAACATCGTAAGCATAAGCTTTATTCGCCGTTTACCAGATACCTCGTCCGAAAAACTTACGGGCCATTCCGTTACCCGTTAAGATCAAAATAAACGCAACCACGGATTCGAATACTCCTACGGCAGTTGAGAAGCTGTAATCTTGTTCACCGAGACCTATGCGATACACAAAGGTGCCAATAACGTCTGCGACGTTGTATACGCTTGGGTTGTACATAACGAGAATTTGTTCAGTTCCCGCTTCGAGCACATAGCCGAGACGAAGGATGAACATGAGCAGGATGATCGGAACCAGACCGGGCAGCGTAATATGTATGATTTGCTTCCATTTATTAGCGCCATCTATTTTAGCCGCTTCGTACAAGCCGGGATCGATACCTGCCAAAGCCGCCAAGTAAATGATAGTGTTCCAGCCGGTCTCCTTCCAGCCTGCCGTACTGATGAGAACCGAGCGGAAAATATGGCTGTCCAGGAAAAAGCGGATCGGTTCGCCGCCCATGGCAACGATTATTTTGTTGACGATACCGCCGTTCGTGGAAAGCAGATCGATGAACAAGCCACTGACGATAACCCAAGACAGGAAGTGAGGCAGATAAACCACGGTTTGTACGCTTTTTTTGAACGCCATGTTCTTCAATTCGTTAAGCAAAATGGCGACCACAATTGGGAGCGGAAAAAGAAATACGATTTTGTAAACAGAAATGATCAAGGTGTTCTGGAACACCTGCAAAAAGCTAGCGGAAGAAATCAATTTATCGAAATGCTTCCACCCGACCCATGGACTTGCGGCCATACCATCGAAAATATTGAAATCCTTGAAAGCAATGATAATCCCGTACATCGGCGTGTACTTAAACAGCAGCAGAAATGCGATACCGGGAATGAGTGCGAGATACAAATCCCAATCTTTCCTGATATCGATCCACAATTGTCGTCTATAGCTCTTTTTACTATTTTTTTTTGTTAATATGACAGTTTCCGTTGTAGTGGTCGTTTCTCGCAAGGTGTCTCCTCCTTCTTACCTGTCTTTCTTAGATTTAGTTTATCACCCACCGTTTTTTTGCGAATTAGAGGAATATTACTTGTTTTGGTACTTTCATAACTTCTCGCGTCTTACATAAAAAAAACCTTCCCAGATGAACTGAGAAGGCTGCCAAACGGCTTTCAAGGAATTCAATGACGAACTTCCCCGGGCGTCACGCCCCAATATTTACGGAATACTCTTGTAAAATAGCTCACATCCCTATACCCTACACCAGCTGCGGCATCGTATACCCGTGCTCCCTCTTGCAGGATCGCCTTGGCTCGCTCCATTTTACGTTCCAGTACGTAGGTGGAAAAGGCTTTTCCTGTTTCTTGTTTGAAGAGACGGCTAAGGTAGGATGAGTTAACATACAGCCGGTCGGCAACAGCATGCAGCGTCATTTCCTGATCGATTTCATTTTCGACGAGACTTAATATAGTCTTGATCATGCCATGACTCGTCGATTTCCGCCTTTGGCTGGCATAGGTTAAATACGCCCTAATCATTCGCTGCAGCCAAAATAGAATTTGTTCCTTCGCGGCTAGCTCCAAATGATTTTGGAAATAAACGTAATCCTCGCCGGCCACTTCCCGCACTGGCCATCCCTGTTTCTGGATCATGCAAATAAAGAGGCTTGTGAAATAAAGGATGTGCTCATGCATGTCTTCAACCGTTTCCGCTTTGGCCATGCCGCCGTCCCAGAGGGCAGTTAACGTTTCGATCGCTTTGTCGCCTTCCCCTGTTTCGAGTGCGATTTCCAGCGCTTTCTCCAGGTTTGGTTGAAATGATAGTTCCGGTTCTCTCCCCTGCTCTTCACGGTACGGGATCGCTAAATCATAGCCCAGTACGATCCGATTCTGTAACGCACGAACCGCCTGTACGTACAGTTTGTTCATATCCTCTTGGCCGCCTGTTATCCCACTAATCCCCGCACTTGCACTTAGCCTAAGGCAGCTTCGTACAGTTAAAAGTAGCTTTTCGGTCACTGCATTGATTTTCTGGAGGGCTACTCCAGGCTCTTCATTTCCATCAAGCTGGAACACAACGACCGTGCAGCCCGCATAATCGGTAGATACCCAACAAGGAGTGGCCAACAACGTTTCCTTCACGATACTGCTCAGCGAAAATTGGAGCAGCGAAATATCTTTCTTGCTGAATCGGGTTTCATCCTCCGACAGCGGATCCATATCAACTACGGCAACCGCATATTCGGCATCTTTTTGTAAATCCAGTTGAAGATCCTTGCTTTTCTGTTCAAGCTCCCAAGGTTCGTACTTTCCGTTCAGCCACCCTTGGAAAAATTCATTGATTAGGTGTGGAAGATGCAGCTTCCATTTTTGCTTTAGCTCATCCTCGTTATGGCGCTGCTCAAGCTCACACTTCAACCGGTCTGCCGCTTCGAGCACCGTCTCCAATATCTCCTCGTCCCCTGCTGGTTTTAACAAATATTTCATAACACCAAGCCCTAGTGCCTCTTGAGCGTATGCGAAATCGTCATGTCCGCTGAGAACAATGATTTTCAACAAAGGGTCAGCTTGGCGAAGTTGTCTTGCTAAAGTCAGTCCGTCCATCTCCGGCATCTGCAGGTCCAGTAAGATAATCTCAGGCTTCTTGCGATCGATCAGCCGCAGCGCTTCCATTCCGTTTCCAGCTTGCCCGACAACTTCTATTCCGTGCTTGTCCCAGGGAATGTTGTTGGCTAGTGCGTTTCTGAGGCGGACTTCATCTTCCACAATTAATAAATTCATAGCTGGAATCTCCTTGATGGATAAGATGTATTCAGAACCCATTCGCTCATGGCACGTTACTTTCCTGCCTTGGTCTTACCTCACTTGCTTGATTCGTGAGTATAGCAGAAGCTCTTGAATTTCCTTTAAAGTTTTAGTCAGCTGAAGCTCGACGGCTGGATGAACAATCCCCGCTTCCATCTTTTCCTTTAACCATTGCTTGAACGCTAATACCTCAGTTTCCAATGTGATTAAACCATCCTTTCGAAGCAAGCCAAGAACGAATTCCACTCTGTTTACAATCTCTATCGCTGCCTCTTCACTGACTACCCCGCGCGGAATGTACACCTGCTCCACATCTACTACTGCCGCTTCAAGTATTCCTTGTATAGCACGCAGTGGAAACATCCCCGTGGATATCGCCTTGGTTCTCCACGGGCCCATCTGCAGAGACCTTATCGTTTCATCACTCGCTTGACCGAATGCAAATATCACCGTTCCCATATCCAGATCCCGCGCTGCAAGTACCTGATCAACTGTGTCGTGTGCTCCCAACCGGATGTACATTGGGTATATGCCGCTGTAAACCAGATTTCCTGGCTGCAGCTCGTTTTTGTGCAGTTGAACAGACTCCCGTACCGCAATGGAACTAGAATAATACGCTTGTGGAATAACGACATCGACATGCTGCGACCAATTCCCGATTTTCTCAGATTCCGCCCCCGGCTCTGGTGCAGCTGACACGATGACCTGCGGATTGATGCTTTTAATTTCCTTGTATAAGTCCGCTACAAAATCATCCTCAATCTGCTCCAGCCAGTCCGTCCACGTTTTCCAAAGCTCCTTCTGCAGCTCTGCATCAATCCGAAGAGGATCAACGCCATGCTCACGCCGAAATGCCTCACGTGCATACTCACTGAAGCAGTAGCTTTCCTTCCAATCAGCGGAATGCGGAAACCGCATAAAATCCAGGTTGATTCCGGCAACCCCATATGTCATAATCATCTCTTTCATAATGTCGAGCAGATATCGCCGTACCTCCGGATTCGTGATATCGAGCCAAAAGTAACCGGTCACCTGCTGAGGCAGGGGCTTTTCGGACCCGGTTTGGCGTCTCGAAAGCGCGGACCATTCTGGATGTGTCCGAAGCACCGGACCTCCTGATGGGTCGACTCCAACCATGAACCCGTCCAGCCAAGCGTGCACGGCGATGCCCCGCTCCCCGGCCTCCTTAACGAAAGCCTCAAGAGGATCCCATCCCCGAAAAGCAGGGTGCTGCTCCTCCACTCGCCTGGCAGCGGCTACACGGCTCGGATAAATCGTATACCCCCAAAACCAAGTCTCCAGATACAACTCATTGAAGCCAGCAGCCTGCACACGGTCCAAGGTACGGCACACCTCCTCACGGCTTTGCTCCGTCGGGCGGTACCAGACTCCTCGGGCTTCCGCTACTCTGCTCGGCAGAGCTAGAATGTAACCGTCTATCGCCTCCGCTGACGCTTGCTTAACGAGACTCATACACGCATCTGAGTCTGTGAGCTGAAGTACCCGCGCTTCCGCCAGCAGGTGAACCGCCCTTCCCACATGCTCTCTTGCCAAGTCAAATGGAGCATTCACACATGCGTCCCAATTCTCCTTAATTGTCCGCTGCGCATTTGCAATCAGCTTTTCCGCCTGTTCCAAACACAAGTTAATTTCTTGCTCAGCCATAGCAAATTATCCCTTCATAGTGTGTTTGGTATAGAAATTATCATATTTATGGAGGACCTGATAGGGGATAATGGATACTTTCTTTGGTATTTTGACATGAAAAAAAAGTCTCCTGGCGAATTAAACCCTCACCAAGAGACTTCTTCTTATTTTAGTGCTGTATGATTACTCTCTCAACGCTTCTTTCAATTTCGTAGACATGCTATCCATGGAGCCCGTAGATGAACGCTTAACTCCACGTAGTTTCGCGATTTCTTGTTTCAATCTCTCGTTTTCTAATGTCAATTTTTTGATCTGAGCTAGGAGCTGTTCCTTTTCTGAGCCTTCTTTATTTTCCAACGGTATCCCGCCCCTTTTCTTCTGGATAAAAATACCCCTTCGCCGTTGGCAGATCATCACCTTGGATTCTCTCCATTCGTCAAGGGGGTTAATATCGGGATCTTTGGTCGTAGATCAAAGTCTCTCCTATTATTTGTTCAATTCAATCGTATAAAGACGTCCTGTCTCTTCCCAAATTTCACCTGGCTCCAAGGAAACAAGTCCAATTTGATCAGCCGGGAGATCTACGTTTGGTGCATTTACCAGATTCATTTGCGGTTCAGGGCAGAAAAACCCTTCAGAAGCGCCATTATTCCAGATCATCCACTGTTTGTAGGAAGTCCCTACATCATAAACCAGTTTGATACCTTCACGTGAATCTGTCAACTCCATATAGTTACGGCCATTTTGCGGCGAGGTTGTGTAATGATTATCCATAGATTCAAAGAACGGCGACAAGCCGCCTACTTTCATCTTCTCTTCGTCAGCTGACAATGGCTGATACTCCCCAGTTGGCAGCATTCTTTCACTCATTTCCCAGCGGTTGCCGATCGTCATTTTGAACCCATAATCAGAAGCCTGACTGTTCGGCGCAAAAGGTGCATTGATCGTCGTGTGATACGCTAACAAGCAAGGCATAGCTTCTTTGCCTTCATTATGCACGGATACATGTTGATGCAAACCATGTGCATTCAATGTGTAAGTCAAGCGAATCGTGAACTCATGCGGTAAATATGTATAAACCGAATGACCTTCTCTTACGCGTAATGCTAAGGTAACACGACTCTCAGATTCATCCGCACTAAATTTCTCAACAGCCCATGGAATATTGTGCACAAAACCGTGTAGGTGATTTCCTGTTTTCGCTTCATTGATCGGAAATTCATAAACTTTGCCTTTCCAAGGAAACTTCCCGTCCTCATACCGATTGGGTGGAAATAATACCGGAATCCCGTGCACGATTGGACGTGCTTTAAAAGCTTCCATCTCTTCCATTGCAGGCTCACGCAAAAAGCGATATTCTTTTTCAGTATCTCTAAAAGCAATTAGATTAGCGCCAACTTCCGGTAAAACAGCTGCTTCATAACGGCCAGCTTGTAACCAAATGGCTTTCTCTCCTTGGTAAGTTCCTTCAAACGCTTTCGTCGTCATTTCGTGTTAACCTCCTACATAGCTGTGCCTTTAAATTTGGACAGGCTTATATGAATTTACTCTAAATCATGTGAAACAAAGAAGTCAATGGATGAAAATAACGCGAACAATGATAAATGTGACTTTCGATAAAGTACGAATGAGAAAACCGTCCTCCTAAAAAAGGATGAACGGTCCTCACTTTTTATATAAGATATCTTTATTATAGCTGTTTACTTCTGTTTAGTGTTTCCAAGCAACCTCACTCCAGCGAAGCTCATTACGGAACTGCAGCACTGAGGTGTTCTTATTGATAATCACAACTTCGACTCCAGCTAATTCTGCCCAGTCCACTAATTGCTCCGTACTTACGTTGTATGAAAATACCGTGTGATGCGCGCCTCCTGCATAAATCCAAGCTTCTGCAGAATCTCGCAGCGATGGTTGCGGCTTCCAAAGCACACGTGCTACGGGCAATTTAGGCATAGCTTTGAGTGGTTGAACAGCGTCAACTTCGTTAATCAGCAAACGGAATCGGTTGCCCATATCGATCAGAGATGCATTCAGAGCTCTCCCTGAAGCACCGTCGAAAACGAGGCGCGCTGGATCCGCTTTACCGCCGATACCTAACGGATGAACCTCGATTTTGGGACGCGTAGCTGCAATTGTCGGACAAATTTCTAACATATGTGCGCCAAGCACGAGCTCTTGACCTGGCTCCATATGATAGGTGTAATCCTCCATGAAGGACGTACCTTTGTTGTCAGCGATGATCTTCATCACGCGTGTCAACGCCGCCGTTTTCCAATCGCCTTCACCGCCAAAGCCGTATCCTTGCCCCATCAAACGCTGAACGGCAAGTCCTGGCAGCTGCTTCAGCCCATGCAAATCCTCGAATGTTGTCGTGAATGCGCCGAAGCCGCCTTCTTGCAAGAAACTTTTCATTCCAAGCTCGATGCGAGCTTGCTCACGAATCGCTTCACGCACTGGACCTGCCGAGCGGCCTTCAGCCGTAATATCATAAACTTCATTGTACTCGTCCATTAAATGATCGACCTCAGCTTCAGAGATGTCTCCTACACGCTGTACAAGATCGCCAACCCCGTAGCCATTGATGGACCAACCAAATTTAATCTGCGCTTCCACTTTATCGCCTTCTGTAACAGCCACTTGACGCATGTTATCGCCAAAACGAGCCACTTTCAGACTACGTCCTTCTACGAAAGCAACCGCTGTACGCATCCATCCTGCAATACGGCTAAGTACAGCTGGATCTTCCCAATAGCCAACAACTACTTTACGGGAAATACCCATACGCGCACCGATAAAGCCATACTCGCGGTCGCCATGCGCCGCTTGATTCAAGTTCATGAAATCCATATCGATCGTTTCCCACGGGATATCACGATTGAATTGGGTATGTAAGTGAAGCAGCGGTTTGCGATACTCAGCGAGACCGGCAATCCACATTTTTGCTGGAGAAAACGTATGCATCCATGTAATGATTCCTGCGCAATTGTCATCCGCATTGGCATCCAGACAAAGTCTGCGGATGGCATCTGGTGTTGTCAGTACAGGCTTGAAAATTAGTTTACTCGGAATTGACAAGTCACGGTCAATCCCTTCTGTGATTTGCTTGGAATGCTCATCCACTTGCAGCAGTGTCTCAGGTCCATACAAATGCTGACTTCCGGTAACGAACCAAAATACTTTTTCTGAAAAAGGGTTCATGGCTAATAGCCTCCTTGGTTGGTTGGGAATGTAAGAATCCGAACTAATGACGAGCTTCCTTACGAATAGAACGAAGTCTCTTCATCACATCATTCTCTCCGCGTCCGAAATAATCATGCAGTTTGCTGTACTCCTGATAAAGCTGCTCATAGACAGCTACATTCTCTGCGATTGGCTTGAACGTTTCTTTACGAACACGGGCCATTTTGTGCGCTGCGTCAACGATATTGTCATAACCGCCATTGGCAGCACCTGCAGCGACAGCCCCGAACATCGCTGCTCCTAGAGCTGGCGTTTGTTTGGAATCCGCGATTTTGATCTCCCGATTCGTTACATCGGCATAAATTTGCATGAGTAGGCGATTTTTTTGCGGTAACCCGCCACAAGCGTATAATTCTTGCACTTCTACACCATTATCGTGGAATGCATCGACAATTTTACGTGTTCCGAATGCAGTTGCTTCCAGTAATGTGCGGTAAATTTCCTCTGGCTTCGTTAAGAGCGAATAACCTAAAATAAGACCGTTTAATTCGGTGTCCACGAGTACGGAACGATTTCCATTCCACCAGTCCAGGGCAAGTAAACCGGTTTCTCCCGGTTTGTAAGCGGATGCATGACGTTCCAGCCATTCATGCACATTCGTTCCTTCTTGCTCAGCCGCAGCTTGCACATATGCAGGTACACCCTGCTCCACATACCAAGCGAAAATATCCCCAACCGCCGACTGGCCAGCTTCATAGCCCAAATATCCAGGAATAATGCCGTCTTCTACGACGCCGCACATCCCTTCAACTTCTCTCTCTTCTGTCCCCAGCAGCATATGACAAATGGAAGTCCCCATCGCCATGACCAGTTTACCTGGCGTTACTACACCGACACCTGGAACAGCTGCGTGTGCATCTACGTTACCGACGGCAATGGCAGTTCCAGCCTTCAGACCCATCATTTTAGCCATTGCTTCTGTTAGCTCACCAGCTTTGGTGCCGAGTGGAACAACATCACCGCGAAGCTTGGTTTCTGTTAAATTTTCAAGACGAGGATCGAGAGCCTTAAAGAAAGCTTTACTCGGATAGCCATCTTTTTTATGCCAAATGGACTTATAGCCTGTGGTACAGCTGTTACGGACAATGTCCGATTGACCCGTCATTTGCGAGACGACCCAATCTGTTGCTTCCAAGAATCGATCGGTTTGTTCATAAATATCAGGAGCTTCGTTTAAGATTTGCCAAACCTTCGCAATCATCCATTCGGAAGATATTTTGCCACCGTAACGAGCAAGGAACGATTCTCCTCTGCTTTCCGCGATCTCGTTAATAAGATTCGCCTCGTCTTGAGCCGCATGATGCTTCCATAGCTTCACCCAGCTGTGTGGATTATTCGTTAGTGCCGGATTGAAACAAAGCGGCTGGCCCTCTTTATCAATCGGGAGCATCGTACATGCCGTGAAATCAATACCAAGTCCGATAATATCGGCTGGATCCACTCCGGATGCCTGCACAACGGCTGGAACAGACTGGGTCAATACATCGATATAGTCTTTGGGATGCTGCAAAGCCCAATCATACGCAAGCTTGATCCCAGATAAGGGCAACTTCTCATCAATAACGTTGTGCGGGTATGGCGTTACATGATCGGCAACCTCAGTTCCATCGCTCAAGTCGACCAATACGGCACGGCCAGATTCCGTTCCATAGTCAACACCAATCGCATATCTTTTAGACATGGATAGCCTCCTTCAAATTTCAACTGTTTCTACATTCAGTATATCACTTGTACGTACAAGTTGGCTAGATGAATTTTTACGACAGTGAAACTCGGATGGTTGACTCCCTGACGATTAATTCCGGCTTATAGACTTTCCCCGTTTTACTTCCATTTGCTCGTTTATTCTGTATCATATCGATCAATATCTCAGCTGCATCAGCGCCCATTTCCGTTTTTGGATGCGAAAGTGTCGTCAGCTTGACCTCTGTTGCGGTTGCTAAAGAAGAGTCATCAAAACCGACAAGCGAGATATCCTGCGGCACTTGAAGACCTGTTGTACGTACAGCTTCAAGTAGATGAATAGCTATCTCATCATTGTAGCAAACGAAAGCCGTTGGCCGCTCATCCTCCTGACCTAGCATCGCTATTGCGCTTTCGTAAGGTTTTTGTCTCTTCTCCTCCGTCGAATAATGAATGACGAATTCCGGTAACAACGGGATTTGATAGTGATGATGAGCACGAATAAACCCTTTCAGCCGATTAACCCCTTGCAAGTCATCGGTCTTGAAGAACCCAGCAATACGGCGATGCCCAAGCTCAATTAAATGCTGAGCAGCCTTGAATCCGCCCTCTTCATCATCCACAACCAAAGAAGGACAATTCATCTCCGGATACCGCTCATTAATCATCAAATAAGGAATATGTTGATAGTCTAAGGATAGGTAATAACTTAAATTTGGGTTGCCTTCCGCGCTTTTGGTTGGTTCAATAATAAGTCCGCTTAAAGGCTGACTCATCATCATGTCGAGGCTTTCCTTCTCTTTCTCCTTATCATTGTCTGTGGAAGACAAGAGCAGTCTGTATCCTCTCGCACGTAAGGCAGACTCCGCTCCTCTTACGATATGAGGAAAAATATAATCAGATATATAGGTTGTCAGAATGCCAATGGTTTGTACATCTCGACTTTTTTGCGTTTGGGGCGTGGATACGAATGTCCCTTTACCTTGCATCCGATACAGCCAACCTTCTTGCTCTAACTCACCGAACGTTTGGCGAACCGTTTGACGGCTCATCTGAAATTGCTCGGCTATTTCATTTTCTGATGGCATTTGATCATTCGGTTTCAGTTTCCCGGTATGAAGCCACGATAGGATTTCCTGTTTCAACTGTAAGTATTTCGGCATTTGCTTTTCTTTCATAATTCACCTCAGGTTATTGATTCTGACCGTATTATATCATTTGCTCAACTTGTATGTACATATACGGGATTTTAGAGGTGTGCATTAGGTGAGCGCGAAAAACGCGCTTATTCAGGAGCGCATGGGCAAATAAGCGCGTTTTCCGCGCTTACAGCGATAGCTCTTCGAGCCGAAGCTCGTTGCCAGAGTCTGAGTGAAGCCGAAAATCGACTTCTCACCAGAGTATCCCGCGCGTCCGTTCTGAATAAGCGCGGAAAACGCGCTTATTCAGGAGCGCCCGAGCCAATAAGCGCGTTTTCCGCGCTTACAGCGAGAGCTCTTCGAGCCGAAGCTCGTTGGCGGAGTCTGAGAAGCCG
>NZ_WHOC01000081.1:0-44228 GCF_013141785.1 Paenibacillus germinis | reverse complement strand
GATGGGAGCGCAGCTTATAACGATTAGCCCACAAAAGCCGGATCATTCGTTATCCCTTCAGGAAAAGGAAGGATTGGAGTTTCAAGTCCTTAGCGATCCGAACGGCTTGGTAACGGCCAAGTACAATCTGCTCTTCGATGTTCCGCCGGGAGTAAGGGAACTCATGGAAGGTATCGGACTCGATCTAGCGGAGTACAACAATACCTCGAAATGGGTTTTGCCGGTTCCGGCTACATTCATGATTGATGAGAGCGCCATTATTCGCTCCTCCTATGTCAATCCGAATTTCATGCAGCGTCAAAGCCCGGAGGGAATTTTGCGAGAGCTAAAAAAGTTGTAACGTTTTTTGCATCATTCTTGCCGTACGATAAGACCTGACATATCCATATATGCTGATGATACGGGGAGAAGCTTATATGGCTGGGTTCAGCGACAATCGGTGCGGGCGGGCGCACGAGCAGGGCTGTATTCCCTGGTCGTGCGTTTAAATAGCCCACAAAGGCCGCAGACGTCCCGCGTCTTCAAGCGAACATTTTGTTGATAGAGAGGGATAGAGGAATGGAAAAGAATTCACAACCTCAGGACATAAACGTCGAAAAATTGCTTCGTCATTGGCTGGGTGCTATGAAGTTCCGATTCACGGTTGCCATTTCCGGAACAGCGAGCGATTTTGCTTCATTTGATGCTGATTACGGCGTCAGGACGCCGATCGAAATTGTACGTCACATATCTCAATTGTTACAAACCTGCTGTTCAACGATTGCCGGTTCGCCGCGCGTACGACTTGAATCTAAAGGCTGGTATGAAGAAGCGGCGCGATTTTATGAAATAGTCGAACAATTGGATCAAGCCATCTTGCAATTTATACCGGAGCAAAGCGTTGTCGAAAACCTTGTTCAGGGACCGTTAGCGGATGCGACCAGCCATATCGGCCAATTGACGCTGCTTCGCAGATTAGCAGGAAGTCCGGTTGCGTACATCAATTATTCGCAAGCAACGATTTAAAGGGTGGATGGCTAAGGCAGACGGACATAGATTCCTGTGTTGGCTCTCAAGCCGCGTATACCGCTTGAAGAGGTCAATGCGTGGGCGGAGCGAGAGGCTGAAGCGGATTAATGAGGCAGACGCAGGCGGCTATCGACCGCGTAATGGCCGTGATTTACTCCGGAGAGATTGCCCCTTATTTGGCAAAGTAATGATAGAGGACCGGTACGGCGAATGCCATCCGGTCCTCAGTAAAAAGAGAGCAATAAAATCATCATCCAATAAAAGGGAGGTCGTTCTCTATGAAAAAAATGTTATGGGTCATCCTCATGATGTCCACCGGAACTTCCTTTACGTCGCCTTTATTTCCGCTATTTCAGGAGCAGTACCGATTAAGCAGTCTGCAAATCACCATTTTATTCGCTGTGTATGCGGTCTTCCTGTTGCCCTCTTTGCTCATTGTCGGCTCCAGAGGAAGCGGTTGGGGGCTGAAGCGGGTTCTTCGCATCAGCATCCTGTTGTCGATCCTGGCCACCCTTCTCTTTATGGCAAGCCAGCAGGCCTGGCTCGTTTACGGGGCGAGAATACTGGAAGGAATCGCTTATGGAAGCTTTACGGGCACCGCAGTCGGGTTTTTGCTGAAGCAAACGTCCGAAGAGAAAGCGGGCAAAACGATTCTGTTATCGGGTATGGCCGTTTCATTTGGTTTCGGTCTAGGACCTGCCTTGGCCGGTTTGATCATCCAGTATCTGCATCTGATGCCGCTGCGCGCGCCGTTTTGGCTTTTGACCGTTCTGTTGCTGAGCGCTTGGGTCGGCCTGGAAACGTTGCAGGACGAGGATTTTCAAGCCCGGAAGGAACGCCGTCGAGCGGCGTCGGCATCGATCTCGCTCGGGGTGTCTACCGACATTAAGCCTCATTTCTGGTCGTTCAGTGCGCTGCCCGTTTTCACGCTGTTTACCTTGAACGGAACCGTTCTCTCCTTGATTCCTTCGTTCGTGAAAAACGTGATTCACACTTCCAACCTTGCCGTGTCCGGTCTCCTGATTCTGCTGCTTATGGGAGGCGGCACGATGATGCAAATGCTGCCTTGGTTCAAACAGCCGGTCGTACGCCTTCGGTGCGGTATCGCTTTATTAGCTTGCGGAGCCTGGCTTGTCGTTCTCTCCGGGACGTCGGAAAGCATAAGCCTAATGTGGATCGGGGTGCTCGTTCAGGCGCTGGGCAGCGGTTGGACGTTCCAGATCAGCCTGCGATTGGCCGGCGAGCTTCCGAATGCATCGGAGCGGCCGAAGGTGATCACGACTTTCTACTTTGCGGGTTACATCGGATTTATTGTTCCCATCGTGGGAGTCGGTCTCCTAAGCTACTTATTTGACTTGTACGTGTCTCTGATCGTCCTGAATGTTCTCGCTTCCCTGGTGGTTCTCTACATGTTGTGTTATTCCCTAAGGTTTGCCCGGTACTATGCCGCCAGAAACGGAACGCAAGCTCAGGCGGAAAGTCTTCCATCCAAGGCGGGTTCGCAGGCCTTGCAATCCTGACGGATGAGGGGGCGGTTTAATTGCCGTGCCGATGGGAGAAGGCCATTCGAACGGCCGGATCCACACCTTGAATGGGGAGATCGGACATGAAACAAGTTATTCAACATTTGCTGAGTTTCACACCGACGAGGATCGTACTGGCGCTTGCTCTTTTTGTCCCGTTCTTGTTTACCGTGATCTGGATGACCGGTTACCATAACGCGACACAGCGCCTCGGCGTGCTGCAGATCGCCGTCGTCAATCTGGGGAGGGGTTGACGGAGAATCCTCCCCATAGAGCACAGCCGGCGATCGCCTCGGCCGCTCCGGTAGAGCAATAGATACAATTTGGATTCAGCCGATCTTCCCGGTTTGCGCAGCCAATTGTAATCTGGTTTACAGATAATAAAAGAATTGGGTCGTAAAATAAAATAGGAATGAACGAAATTTGTATTAAGGGAGATGCTCGAAAATGAGTTATTTAGCCTTATCTGGAAAAACAGCACCAGTCACTGGAGGATTTTCCCCATAAGGTTTGCTTCAAATTTATTTGTAAACAAGTTAAATGCTCCGTGATATGGATGAAAACAGAAGAGGAGGCCTTCCTATGCATTACAAAGCGATTATTATCGGTACAGGTCCGGCCGGTCTAACGGCGGCGATCTATCTGGCAAGAGCGAATGTTGCTCCACTTGTTATTGAAGGAATTCAACCCGGCGGCCAATTGACGACAACAACCGAGGTCGATAACTTCCCGGGGTTCCCGGACGGGATTATGGGTCCCGAGCTGATGGATAACATGCGCAAGCAAGCGCTGCGCTTCGGCGCTACGATTCAGCCGGGACGGGTGACGGAAGTGGACATGTCCAAGCGGCCGTTCACACTGTTCTTGGAGGACGGCGGTCAATTGACGGCTGATTCGCTGATTATTTCGACAGGCGCATCAGCCAAGAAGCTGGGCATCCCCAGCGAAACCGAGAATATCGGCAGAGGTGTCAGCACCTGTGCGACCTGCGACGGCTTCTTCTTCCGCAACAAGAGAATCATCGTGATTGGCGGCGGAGATACCGCGATGGAGGAGGCGCAATTTCTGACCCGGTTCGCGTCCGAAGTTCGCGTCGTGCATCGCCGCAATGAACTGAAGGCTTCGAAGATCATGCAGGATCACGCGCGCGGCAACGAGAAGATTGCTTGGAGCCTGAACCGGACACCGCTCGAAGTAACGGCGGGGCCGATGGGCGTAAGCGGACTGAAAGTGCGTAACAACGAAACGGGCGAAGAGGAGCTGCTGGAAGCCGACGGGATTTTCCTGGCGATCGGCCACACGCCGAATACGGGCTTCTTGGGCGGGCAGCTGCCAACCGATGAGCTCGGTTACCTGCAAGTCATTCCGGGCACATCCCAAACCGCCATACATGGCGTTTTCGCCTGCGGCGACGTGCAGGACCGCATTTACCGCCAAGCCATTACGTCGGCAGGCAGCGGCTGTATGGCCGCGCTGGATGCGGAAAGGTTCTTGTCCGAGCAGCACGCTTAATATTTTCGCATAACGAATCAACCAATCATTCTTAAGGGAGGCATATGCCATGTCAGTTCAACCGATAACAGATGCTACTTTCCAAAATGAGACCGCAGCGGGCACTGTGCTCGTCGATTTCTGGGCGCCTTGGTGCGGACCTTGTAAAATGATCGCTCCGGTACTGGACGAACTGTCCGCCGAGATCGGCGATAAAGCCAAAATCGTAAAAATCAACGTGGACGATAATCCGGAATCCGCGGCCAAGTACAACGTCATGAGTATCCCCACCCTGTTAATATTCAAAGACGGGCAAGTCGTGAAACAACTAGTCGGGGTGCAACCGAAAGATCGATTGAAGGCGGCTATCGAGCAGGCCTGAGAGTTAGAAAAAACACCCATAAACCATATTCCACTTAAATGGCAGCGTACATGACACAATTACAAGAACGCACAGGAGTAGCGACATTAAGAGGTAACCCGATTACACTTTGAAATATAAGTTGCCAGATTACATGCATGAATTTCTTCGTAACGTAGGTATGATACTTGAAGAATTTAATAGTGACGATTCGTTTGAACTGCCTTCTACGGCAACTTATATAATAAATCAGAACTGCGTAATCACAGCCGGCTATGCGGATGTTGATCTAAAGCAAGCGAATGGATCCTTTGGATACAATCCACGCAGTGCAATCGTTAAAATCGCGTACCATGACACAGGCTGCCGTTATTACATCGTTAGCCCGTAGAGCGTTTGGGGTAAAAGAGTAAAATCGGGTTTACATTGGGCCATCAGTTGATGGAGGGAACAAAGTGTACTATAAAGTTATGAGTGGGAAAGTAACCGATCGAAAACCATCATTTATTCAGTAAATCTGCCAAGGCAACTAGCCAAGGCTTTTTTTCTTGTTAATGTCAGCATTTATTATAGGTATTTTCTTGTCGCGCTTTAGGTAACTGCACGCATTTGAGGTATCTTCTTGTCGTGAAATTTTACGATTTTGATGTTTGTAGGGACTTTCTTGTCGCTAATGAGGGTATTTTCTTGTCGTTAGACTAGCTTGTTAAAAAGACGTATTGACAGCTTTTCAGCTCTATTCTATAATTTAAACAAACGTTTAATTTAAACGATCGTTTAACGAAGAGGAGTGGTTAAAATGAACCAAGCACTAGGTGCATTTCTAAAACAAGCAACGACGAAGGTCGGGATTATCACAGCCATTACGTTTCAGTTGTTGTTTAGTTTAATTTGGATGACGGGTTATAAGGGAGTAACCGATAATACGAGCCAATTAAAGATCGCGATCGTCAATGAAGATCAAGGTTTGGGGAGCAAAATTGTTCAAAACCTGCAGAGCAATCTTCCGTTTCAAACAGAGTTAGTGACTACTAATGAACAAGCACAAAATTTGTTAAATGATCGTCAGGTTCAGATGGTTATGCATATTTCGGCTGATTTCTCTAAACAACTTCAAACACCAGGACAGACGGTACCCATTACATATACAATTAATGAGTCTAATCCTTCTATGACGAAGTCCGTGATGCAGGCGGTAGCCGGGAATGTCACGGCGTCTGTTAACAAAGAGGCTGTAGCAGCTGGGGCATCAGCCGTTCTAACACAGATGAATCCGAAGCTGCCAGCCGAGCAAGCAGGGCAAATAGCTCAAGGACTCGCAACTAAGGTGACCTCGGACATTCAAAGTACCAATAAAGTAAAGGATATGCCGAATCAGATGCTTCCTATGATGCTAGTGCTTGCTTCTATTGTGGGTACGATGATCATGGGAATGAACTTTAATGTATCTACGAATATACTCGGTGCATCTGTTAATAAAATGGGCAAAATGACTGCAAGAATCGCTGTGACTGTCATTGCGGTCGTTGTTGTGGGACTGATCAGTGCAACAATGGTCGTTGCCTTGGGCGGGCATGTGGAGAAAGGCTTTTTATCCCTTTGGGCGTTCGAAACCTTATTCTTACTCACCTTTGCGCTCGTCGCTCAAATGTTTTTGACATTGTTTGGGAACGCAGGTATGCTATTTAACATCGCGATGTTGTCCTTGCAATTGGTGTCTTCTGGCGCTATTGTGCCAAGGGAGCTTTTATCGCATTTTTATCATACAATCAGTAATGCTTTCCCAGCTACCTATGCAGTGAATGGGTTAATGAATATCTTGTTTGGTGGACCAGGTGTTGCCAAGGAAGTCAGTTTCTTGTTTCTTATTGCCGCAGTTGCACTAGTCATTGATATTTTGGTTGTGTCTGCGAAAAAGGCAAAAGCAGTGACTGCTATGGAACAACGTCCACAGACCGCTTAGCTCAAGTACGAGGAGGGCGTTGATAAAATGGTTGAACCAGAATTAGATATGAAGATGAAAATTTTATTAGCAGCTAAAAAATTGTTCGCGAAGCATGGCTATGATTGCACAAGCGTTCGCCAAATTTGTGAAGAAGCTGGGGCCAATGTGGCTCTGGTTTCTTATTATTATGGCGGCAAAGAGAGCGTTTTCTACGAAATATTTAAACAGTTTTTCCCTATGAACAAGATCGTTGATTTTATAGCCATTGAGGATCCTATCGTAGGTATCCGGACGATTATTCAGGGTGTCGTAGAGATCAGAACTGCTGATCCTCAAATGATTAGTCTTATGCAAATGGAGATTATTAGCATCACCCCACGTTTGGAAAAAATGAGAGAGCTCGTGTATCCATTATGGAAAAAGGTGAGGGATTTACTAGAGCAAGGCAGACAGGATGGTATTTTTCATTTTGAATCTCTGGATAGCACGCTTATGTTTGTGCTGGGTTCCATATTTTTCTATAAGCAGAGGGAGTTTTTTGAACTTTTGTTTACGGAGGAACGGCCTGATACCCAGACCTTAATTGAGCAAACGACAACCTATGTGCTAAATGCGTTAAGATATCAATGCAAAGGGGAATGATGGATTTATGGGCAAAACATGCATCGTATGTTTAGGTGAGCTTTTAATTGATTTCGTACCGGAGGTGAACGGGCAAGCGTTGGCAGACGTTACGAGCTTCCAGCGGGCGGCGGGCGGAGCGCCGGCCAATGTTGCTGCGGCGGTCGCCAAGCTGGGCGGCGACGCAAGGTTTATCGGTAAAATCGGCCGTGACCCATTCGGCGATTTTTTGGTGCGCACGCTTGACGAAGTCGGCGTGCATACGGCCGTTGTGCAGACCGATGAGGCGAAGACCGGTCTGGCGTTTGTTTCACTGCGCGCGGATGGTGAGCGCGATTTCTTGTTTTTCCGCGACCCGGCGGCGGACATGCTGCTGCGCGCAGACGAAGTCCAGGCGCAGTGGCTGGAAGACGCCGCGGTTTATCATTTCGGCTCGGTATCACTGATCGCCGAGCCTTGCCGCACCGCGACGCTGGACGCAGCGCGCCGAGCGAGAGATTTTGGCGCATTGGTGTCGTACGACCCCAATGTGCGCCTGGCACTGTGGCCGAGCGCTGACGCAGCTCGGGCAGAAATCCTTGCGCAGCTTCCGCTTGCGGATGTGGTCAAAGTCAGCGAGGAGGAAGTCGAATTCCTCCTCGGCGTGGACGCGACCACAGGTGCGCAGCAGCTGCTGCAGCGCGGACCTAAAGTGATTATCATCACTTTAGGTCCTGGGGGCTGCCGTGTCGTGACCGCACGGCAGGATGTCGTCATCCCCGGCCAGCCTGTGGCAGCCGTGGACACGACTGGCGCCGGCGATAGTTTTGTCGGCGGCATGCTTTATCAGCTGGTGGCGCTTGGCGCTGCGCCAGCAACCATCGTTGACGTGCTCGCTGAAACAGGAGCCGCTGAGCAGGTATTCGCCTTCGCCAACCGCGTAGGCGCAATTACGACGACGCGCAGGGGGGCGATTCCTGCGCTCCCTACTCTGGCGGAAGTGCAAGGCTAGCTTGTGAGAAGCCAAGACTATGTGCACTATCCCCACAGCTCAGAAATGGATACGAGAAAAGATTCATCCAATTAACCGAAAGTTAATGGGATGAAATAACTTCCTGACGTATGTGCAATTCTGAGGGGAAGGGATAGTGGTGTGAGACTGAGCAGTAAGAATTATCAATGCTGAGTGGTCGATTCATGGAAGCCAAGCCTAAGCTCACTATCCCCGCAGCTCAGAAATGAATGCAGTGATTGCAGGCCATAGAATTCTAACGACATGAAAATGCCTACAAAAGAACCTTGCTATATCAAGGTTTTTTTTCTTTTGTGGGGATATTTTTGTCGTTTTTTTTGCTACAAGAATATCTCCCTAATATGTGCAATAGACGTTTAATTGGGGGAAATGAACAAAGAAATCGTTGTTGACCGCTTTGGTTTGAATCTGGGCGGAGAAGAGCGTACTTGTTTCATCCATCTAGTTTGATTTGAAGTAAATATGATGTGTCCGCAAAAATTGAGCCTTGCTTGCGACAAAAAGCATCAGTTACTCTACACTACGTATACTTAGGTACTGTTACATCATTGGGAGGTGAGCCATTTAAGTGAAAATTTTGGATTTATTTTCTTATTTGTATAGAATCACTTTAAAAGTTAAGCAAGCCGCCTCCGCTTCTGTATGGACAATGCGTATTGATAAATGATTTATAGACTTGCAGAAAGTCTTCCTTTGCATGATCGCCGGCGAAGGGGTATAGCCCCTCTTGTAGACGTGAAGCTTGATGAAAAGGAGCGGATAAAAATGAACAAAAAACCAAATATTTTATTTCTTATGAGTGATGAACATCGCGCGGATACAGCCGGTTTTGCAGGAAACCCCGTTATCCGTACTCCTAATCTGGATCGGCTCGCCGAAGCCGGTGTCGTATTCACGAACGCCTACACCCCTTCGCCGATCTGTATCCCGGCCCGGCAAAGCATCATGTCCGGTCAACTGCCAGAGACGACGGGTTGCAAGTCATATGGGCAAGACCTGGCGCCGGGCCATATGACCTTTGCCCGCCGTTTCGCACAATATGGTTACGCGACAGTTGCTTGCGGCAAGCTGCATCACATAGGGACCGACCAGATGCAAGGTTGGATGCAGCGGATCGGGAACGAGATGCAGGTTGATCTTCCTTTTCTCGAAGGCCGTGACGAAATAGAGTGCGGTAAGGCTGTAAAACCGGTTGGAGCAATGAAATGGGACCAGCCCAAGGAAGTGAAGAGAGCAGGAATCGGAATGGCGCCCCATACGGTTATGGATGCGTATACGGTTCTCGGAGCGACTAATTTCATTGATGAATATTTTCTTAACCCTTATTATGACCGAGAATCGCCGGATCGTCCCCTGTTGCTGAAGGTAAGCCTTCTTCAGCCCCACTATCCGTACATCGCGGACGAATATAAATTTCGTTATTATTTGAATCGGGTGAAGCCCTTCGAGGATCAGGAAGTGTTCGACCATCCGTTTCTCAGCAGGCTTCAAGTGCGGCCGGGCGTGGATGCATCGGAGCGGGAAATTTGGCGGGCGGTTGCCGCATATTACGCCATGATTGAAACGGTCGATGACCATTTCGGCACTGTCATGCAGGCGTTGGAGACTGCCGGACAAAATCTGGACGATTGGATCATTATCTATACGAGCGATCATGGGGAAATGCTTGGCGAGCACGGTGTCTGGGAGAAGCAAAAGTTTTTCGAAGGTAGCGTGCGAGTGCCGCTCATCATTCGTTGGCCTAAAGGGTTTGACGGTGGACGCATCCTCTCGGAAAATGTCAACCTTTGCGACCTCTTTGCAACGATGTGCGAGCTTAGCGGCATCCCTGTTCCTCCTGTACTCGACAGCCGCAGCATGGTGCCGCTGCTCACGGGCAGCCCGCTCAAGTGGGACAATAGGACTATTTCCCAGTTTGGCCCGCATTACATTATGATTAAACAAGATCATTTGAAGTATCAATATTATGGTCCCGACATGCCGGAGGTTTTGTTTGATCTTAGCCGCAATCCGGAAGAAACGATGAATTTCTGCGGTGATCCCGACTATATGAGACAGATGGAGTCGTTTCGTAAGCAGCGGCGGGAATTTCTGCAAGAAGGAGCTGTCAGCTGAATCTTCCCGGAATCTGATTGTCAGAAAACTGAGACTTGCGGAACTAGCAGGCGGAACGCCAATTTTATTGGTAAATACGCCTGTAAAATAATGAACGGAGTCGAAGCCTGTAACTTTTGAAATTTCTGTACTTGGCCATCAGAATAACAGAATAAACGAGCACCCTACCTTCTAAATTCCTTCCCGGAAATAGACGATAGGGTGTTTTTGGTGTGGAATGACCTTAACCGACAACGTTTATCGAGAAAATCTGTCATATGACATTATGGCACTAGCCGATTTTACATCACAAGAACTAGCATAAGAGTTGTACAAATGAGAGGACTTTTAAATTAGAGAGGATGAGATGGACATGAATCAAAGAATCCGGAATCACCTGAGAAACTTCTATTTTTTGTTGCTTACTTTTGTGACAGGGTTGTTTTACTTTTGCTTTTATTTGGTGGGTATTACATTAGGGGTCTCGATGGCGTTCACTTTAGTAGGGCTTCCGATCCTCCATTATGTTTTGCGTTCCACTGGTGCGTTTGTGCAGCACGAACGGATCCAAACCGAAGCCTACACGGATATCTACATTGGCCCTGGTCCAAGCCGAACAAGAATGGAAGGAAGCTTATGGGATCAGGTTAAAGCTGAACTGTCCGATACGCGTAATTGGAAAGCGATATTCGTGCTGATGTTGAGATTCGTTATCGGACTTGTCAGTGTGATTTGCGCTGCTCTTTTCTATGTGACACCGCTTACCCTTCTGTTAGCGCCCATCTTGTCCGTCTTGAATATGTTAGATTATTTTTCATTCTTAGGGATGGAAATCAGAACGTTTGGCGACTCGCTCTACGTCATGCTTGCAGGTGTAATCCTTATATGGTTCGGTCCTTATTTGGGTAATGGCTTGGTAAGGATGATCGGGAGCCATACGCGTCGTATGGTTGAAGGTTTAGCTGGAAAATAAAGTGATAACAACAGATGATGTAGAATTCCAGCTGTAGTCTAGCATTAAAGGAATCTGCATATCAAATGAGAGTGGGGGAAGATTATGACAGTATCACTTATGAAAACATCCTCACAGTCCCTCTGGATGATGTGGGAGCACGTGTTTGACTTCTTAAACAGATTTCGAAGCGAGTCTGTGTGGGGATATGGCATATGTAAATTGGTGGTCAGGCAGCATCGCGGAAATAGTATTACCTGTCAAGACGGGCGTCGGATACTTGCCGGAGATTGGGTGGGCGAACTTCATCTGGATAATCGGCAAGTACTGAGGCTTACACGTACGGTCGGTGCAGATCGAGCCGGGTTGAGTACTGCACGCTTGTTTCGCCTTGCAATCAAGCAAATAAGTCAGGAGCTGGATAGCAATCCGGAACTGGTGAAAGTCCAGGCCTTAACCGGGATCACATTGCTTCACCGGGGGATCATTCACGGAATAGGGTTTGAACAGCATCCCATTGAGTCCAAATGGCAGGAACGATTTTATGCGATGTATCTTCGCTTTCTTCTTCGTATACTGCATCCGGAAGGGAAACAGCGAGTCGGGCACAGCATCGAGAAGTTATCTCCCATAAGGATAGTGATAAGCAAACAGTCTCTGAAGGAACGTTTTACGGTACGGAAAAAGGATTCGAAACCATCATCTCTTGATGGTAACCAGGATCTGCAGGGTCAAAGGAAGAAAGAGGCGGTCTCATGATACAAAAACTAATTAATTTATCCATAGATGTGATGATTCTCTATATGATAGTTCCCTTTATTCTTACCCGAATATGTAGGTGGGGCGTTCACTCCAAAGGAAAAGTGGCGAAGGGAATTGCCTTTACTTTCGATGATGGTCCTGACCCTTGCTATACGCCTAAATTGCTGGACTTGTTAAAAGAGCGTGAAGTAAAGGCCACCTTCTTCGTACTGGGCAGCAAGGCCGAAAAATATCCGGAGCTGATTCAGCTCATGTACCGGGAGGGGCACCAAATCGGCATTCATAACTATACGCACACTTCCAACTGGATCTTGTTCCCATGGACGAGTAAACGAGAGCAAGCAGATCGTACAGCTGACATTGTCGAGCGAATCACAGGAGAGCGGCCTATCTTTTACCGCCCGCCTTGGGGGCTTCTCAATCTAGGCGATCTCCTTTTGATGAGAAAGTCTTATCGGATCGCTCTGTGGTCGGTCATTGTAGGAGATTGGAAATTATCGGTCAGCGCTGAAAAAATGAAGCGTGCCTTGTTGAAAAGGATTAAGCCTGGTTCCATCGTCGTTCTACACGATAGCGGCGATACACTTGGAGCAGATGAAGAAGCACCGCGGCACATGATAGCAGTTCTGAAAGAAGTTTTGGAAGAAATTCAAATGAAGGGTGTGAAATGTCTACGAACGGATGAGCTGTTGGGTAAGGAAGTGAGGGGGATTGGAGACGTTGTATCGAGAGCCAAATCTCCTGGTCAGGTCCATATGTAGGCTCGCTTAGTGAATGAGAAGGTAAGGATAGAAAGCCTGGATTTATGAGAGAAATCCGGCTTCCAATGCCTTCTGTATAGCTTCTTCCCGGTTACGAACACCCAATTTCAGATAGGCCGTTGAGGCATAATTTCTCACTGTACCGTCAGATAAGTATAATTTCGAAGCGATGGTTTTATAACGGAGGCCTTTGGATACAAGCTGTAAAATTTCAATTTCGCGTGGAGTCAGGTCGTAGTTCTCGGTTGTTTTCGGTTTCAACAATTCGGTTTCATTCTTGTCCATTTCGAGCTTCTCAAACAATTTATGCGACATCTCCTGATCAATCAGTGTGCCCCCGCGATAGACAAGACGAATGTTTTCAGCAAGCTCACGCGGTTCAATAGATTTCAATAAGTAACCGTCTGCTCCGCTTCGCAGAACTTCCAGGGCCTGTTCGGTATCTTGAAACGTGGTCAGAATCAGAATTCGGATGTGAGGCCATGTTTGCTTTATTTTTTTTGATGCTGAAATCCCATCCATGTGGGGCAAGTCCAAATCCATGAGCACCAACTGTGGCTGACACTGCTCGCATAACTCAATGGCTTGTTCGCCATCCTCGGCCAATCCCACCACTTGCAAATCCCTGTGTCCCTCCAGAATGGTCCGGAGGCTTTCTCTGATGAAGGGTTGGTCATCGACGATTAGTAAGCGAATGACCTCATCCGATAATTCCACTTGCCTTGGCAATGTGCAGGTAACAAGCGTTCCTTCACCATGCTTTGTATAAACAGAGACTTGCCCTTGTAGATTCATGGCTCGCTCTTTCATCGCGTTCAAGCCGAAGCCATCCTGCCATTTCTCCGTCCCTATACCGTTATCCTGCACTTCCAGCCTAATGTGCCGCTGCTCAAATTGCAGTGAAACGGTAATTTCCGTAGACTGCCCATGACGTACAGCGTTAGTTAACGATTCCTGCAAGCAACGAAAAAAGGCCATTTTGGCTTGCTTGGGTAACGGGTACTCCTCACCAAAAGTTCGGAAGCGAACGCTCACTTTGGCATGTGCTTGAAATTCTTCTCCTAATTGTTGCAACGAATGGAGCAGCGGAAGCGTCTCCTGCGGTGACTCTAATTGATGCAAGTATCCTCTGACTTCGTCTATGCCCTTGCGAGCTAAATTCAACAGAGAATCGAGCTTCTGTTCCCCGGCTTCCATAGAAAGTTCCGGACGCAAAGTTTCTAATCCCATGATAATAGAGGTATAGGAATGTCCAACCGTATCATGAAGATCCTTGGAGAGCCGATTGCGTTCTTCAGCTAGCGTGATGCGTTCGATTTGGGACAAATACTGTTCTAAAACCGTATTCTGTTCACGGATGACCTCACTTTGCCGATGATTGACCACCAGTAAATGAAAGGCAAACCCAATGGCATAAACGAGCCCGATGTGAATCATCATGATCAAATAATCGCTCTGATGAGAAAGCACTTTTATCAAAGTAGGTATGAGAAGAATCGTGACGGGCCCTGACCAACGATAGGATTTATGAGCGCTGTTCACCGCAATCAGGAAAGCAGATGGTAGAAACGCGAGATAAGCTTCCGGAAACAAAGAAGTTAAATACAAGATTAGTCCGCCCGAAAAAATGATTTCTGTAAGTAGATAATACTTATAGTTGAGAAGCAAACAAAGCCAAGGAACGGAAAAAGCGATAATCTGCCAAAAAATCAAAGCCCAAAGGGGCAGCGTTATGTCAGCATGAAAATTTACGGTTGTGATCATGAGAGAAGTACTACCAATAAGTCGGAACATGAGCATAATCCAGTCATACCAAAACCACTGTTTTACAGTTTCAAACAAGTCCATCATCCTCTACTAAACTTTCAGATTCTTGCTGTTTCCTTACCAGTATAGAACAAATATTAATCAAACGACACTTTTCTCAGTAGTCGTGGGATCGGTTTAACATTTTGATCATTTGACGTGTGTAACCGCCGATCAACCGTACCAACCCATTTGCTAACCAAGCGCTCACAAAAGTCATAAGAATCCCCACAACTGATACAAGAAGAGATTTCGTGAATGTATCTATCGGTATTCCAATGACGTTTATGTCAGAAAAAGGAAGTAACAACGGAGCCAGGATAAACAAAAGAGGCGTCACATAGAGCATGGCTGCACTTAGGAGACAAAGAAGCCCAATCAAAAATTTCAACATCAACCAACAGATAGCGATCCAGTTGCGGGGATCTTGAAGCTCCTCTTTGGCTTGCTCCCAGAAAGACGCCTCTAGTCTTATTTTCCGTTCGTAAGGCGGAGTGGTGATATCGGTATAAATCTTCGTTTGTATACGTTCGAATTGTATGAAAGTTGACGTGGTTCGCAGTACTTGTGTGAGAAGTGGAATGCCTGCCACTGTAAAAGAAAGACCAAAACCTAAGGTAAGGGTAACTAGATAAAAACAAAAGTAAAATAATCCTGTAGCAAAAGTGAACAGTAAGAAGTAGCCATTTTGAATGAAGCCTATGATCTTCTTTTTCATGAATAACTCATCGTCCCTTCAATGTAATAGCCGTATCCTACTGCTTTCCGTGTCAAATAATCTAGTGCCAAAATGTCATATGACATTATTGGGAAAGCCAAGTAAACGATGACGAAATGCAACTTGTTCGTATGACAATCGTTTTGCAATACTGGGTAGGCCGAGCGTTCACAGGCTAAAGCGAAAAAGAGGAGATGGATATCATGAGAAAAATAATTCGCAACACCAGTCTCGCAGTACTACTATTATCTGCGAGTGTCGTTACAGCTTGTACTGCTTCAAATGGTGCACCAACATCAGTACCGGTATCAACAGAGAAAGTCAGCTTGGAGGGACCTCTAGATGGGAAAGAAGTAGAGGCGTTCGCTGATCCCTTATTCGCAGATAAGATGAAGAAATTTAATACGGTCGGCTCCAATTTCGTAGTCGTCAAGGATGGGAAAGTAGTGTTAAGCAAAGGCTACGGATATGCAAATAAGGAAAAGAATATCCCTGTCGATAAAGACACTATTTTCCAAATTGGCTCTGTTACCAAGTCTTTTACAGCATTGGCGGCTATGCAGCTTGTCGATCAAGGGAAAGTGAGTATGACTCAAGATATTCAAGCATATCTTGGAGGATTGAAAGTACCGAATACAACGGGAAAACCGCTGACGATGTTTGATCTGCTTACTTATTCGAGCGGTGTGGACTTGCCGGATATCGTCACTGATTTTTCGCTGGAGCATTTGAATAAGGACATTCCAATGAAGGGGTATTTCAATACGCATATGCCGACTGTGGTAAGACCCCCCGGAGAAGCTTATACGTATGACAATTTTGGTTTTATGTTAGCGGGATATGCGGTAGAGAGCGTAAGCGGCATGCCTTATTCTCAATATATGGAGAAGAATGTATTCAAACCATTAGGGATGAACAAGACCGGTGTTCGATTAACTCCTGAGGTATTATCCAATATGGCTGCACACTATGGACCGAATGGCGAGCTTCAGCCGACAATTGGATTTGCGCCGTCAGAGAAGCCTGAGGGAAGTATGACTTCAACAGGCGAAGACATGGCTAAGTACTTGATCATGCACTTAAATAAAGGAGTATTTGAAGGCAAAGAAATCGTAAGTAAAAAAAGCATCGATCTGATGCACACCTACCATATTTTCGCTGACCCAACAATTCCTATCACAACCGTTGGATTTGAAGGGTATTTCAACAATTTGATGAATGGCCAGCATGTGATACTCAAGGGAGGGAATGTTCCGGGCCATTCCTCGTTGATCGCCATCCTGCCAGAGAGGAATACTGCTTTTTACATGTCTTACAACAACGATTCAATGATGAGTTTAGAAGTGTACGAGGCATTTATGAATCACTATTTTCCTAAGACTGGGAAAACACAGCCATCCACCTATATGCCAGTCAGTGAGCAAGCAGCTCAAGCATACATTGGATTATACAAAAATACGCGTGTACATGCGTTAAGGACTCAAATTTCTTATGCGGACGGGAATTTGCTCATGGAAACGGGGACTACGGGCAAGCACACGCTGAGAATGGTCCATCCGCTTCTATTTGAAGACGAAGCCGGTAATAAAATGGCATTCAAGAAAGATGAATCGGGCAATATCGCCTATTTCTATTATACGAATCCAAAAGGACTGGATTTCGTTGCTCATGCGCAAAAAGTGAAGATGAAAGCGGCATTTTCCGATGTGCCTAATGACAGTCTATTTAAATCGTATATTGATAATCTAAACGGATTAGACATTATGGGAGCCAAGTCAGGTGACCGCTTTGACCCTAAAGGAACGATGACACAAGGAGAATTTGCGGATGTGCTGCTGCGCGCCCACGGTTGGCATACAATTTCGGATTTGTTCGAAGGGAATAAGAAACAGATGATAGTTGGAATACCCAATTATCAATCAGCGTCTCCAATCACAAGACAAATGGCGGCGGTTATGATTCAAAATCTCAAGCAAGCAGCGCCTGGAACCAATGTTAAGCTAATCGGCAAAACGGATTCTTGGGCGGCTGAAGCTATCACTGCGCTTGTTTCTCAAGGCATTGTAGACCCGGATACGAAGGTTAATTCGGATCAGACTGTTGATTTCCGCTCCACACAAAATTTGAGTCGTCAAGAAGCCAGTGCATTACTTGATAAAGCTTTTGGTTACTACACATTGCCAATTAAACTCTAAGGGTCAAGGGCTGGCGATTAACGGAAAAGTGTTAAAAGAAAACAAATAAATATTTACATCACTCCCCAAAAACCGCGAAGCCTTGATGCTACGCGGTTTTTGTTCTTTTTTATACAAAGTCTTTCATTATTCTTTTATTGGGCTTTAGTAAAATTAAAGAATAGAGATTGCAATATTCATTGAGACTTGTTTCGACGTGTACAGTTAAGATTGTGCAAGTAGGATCAATCATGGGAGTGGGAGAACAACGATGTTTCTATTAAAATTATCAGGTTCTACAAGAGTACTACGGAGTTTCACGATTCGTTTGTTAGTGGGATTAATGTTATTTAGTTTGTTCTCGTCTTCGCTTTCGTTGAATGCATCGGCAAGCGGAGGTAACGTTGGACCGGACGGCAGTCCCGGTTGGACCTATTGCGCGGATGAGGGGACGACTTGCGCCTTCTCGGGAACGATGGAAGTCCGATATTGGGGATATGACAATAACAGCCAGACCTCGATCGGCTATCGGACAAGCGTCGCAGCGAACAATATAGATTGTACAACGGCTGCTTTCGGCGGAAGCGATCCCGCGGACGGAGTCGTAAAAAAGTGCTACTACCGCGGCGTACAGTTAGACAGCGGGGGGATAACAACAAAGATTAGCGGACTCAACAAGATTGTTACAGTTAGCTTTAGCGTATATGCCTTGCAGGCGGGAACCGCGGATGGTTTGAAGAGTAAGATTACCGTGAAAAAGACGAGCGGAGGCAGCTTCGCGGCGTTAGGTCAAGCCGATACGGTGGTGAATGCAACCTATACCCCTACATCGAGTACGCTTGAGATTCATTTTGAAGATACTGTAACTGGTTCGGAAAATGCAATTCGAATAGATGGCGGTGCGTTCGTAGATAGCTCGGGCGCTCTATACAGTCAATCGATCGAGATTGCCCCGCTCCGATTTGCCCCGCCCGTTCTCGTCCCCGACGCGACCGATAATTATACCATTAATGACATTGAGATCGTGTTTGCGGACGATCCGCTGTGGCGCGGGGCGATCACGGCAGTATGGAACGGGGGATACTCGTTAATCGAGGGGACGCAATACGTGGTCACGCCAGGTCTCCTTACGATCAAAGCCGGCATGCTTGCCAAAGGCACTCATAACCTCCTGATCAAGGCAACGGGGTATTCGGAAGTGACGGTGAATCAATCCGTCATCAAGTTTTACGAAGGACCGGAATCGGGAACGGGTACGGAAGCCGATCCGTATATCATTGCAACTCCCGAACAATTGGATGGCGTTAGAGAGAATATGGGGTACCTCGAGCATTATCGGTTGAAAAACGATATCGATTTGAGCGGTTACCCGAACTGGGAGCCGATTGGCACCAGTAACGACCCCTTTTACGGACACTTGGACGGCAATGGGAAAATCATCTCGGGACTAACGATCACTAGCGTTGGCGGAAATGTAGGACTATTCGGGAGGACGTGGACGACTAGTTCGATTAAGAACACGAAGCTGCGCAACGTGAATATTACAGGTGGATATAGCGTCGGTGGATTGGTTGGCACCAATACCGGCATCATAGAAAATTGCTCCGTTACGGGGACGGTGAGCGGAGAATACTACGTCGGCGGATTGGTTGGCGGTAGCGGCGCAATGGAGATCAGCAACAGCCTTTCCTCGGCGGATGTGAGCGGATTGAACTATATCGGCGGCTTGGCTGGATCACTTGATGGAACAATCAGCCATAGCTATGCCACAGGAAATGTGAGCGGTCAAGAAGCAGGAGGACTAGTCGGTATAAACAGTGGAGAGATCCTTTACAGCTTTGCCACGGGGAATGTAACGGGGACGAATATGCAGGATATAGGCGGCTTGGTCGGATTCAACTTCATGGGAAAGATCAGCTATAGCTACGCCTCGGGGAAAATGAACGGAAGCTTTGGAGTAGGAGGCTTAGTCGGTTTCAATAGCAATGGAGAGATTAGCAACAGCTACGCTTCTGCCGCAGCTAGCGGAAGTTATGGCGTAGGAGGCATGATCGGGGTTAACAATAACAGTTCTGGCGGAGAGATTATCAACAGTTACGCGTCAGGTGCCGTGAACGGAAGAGAAATCTATAGCGGGGCTCTGGGTGGGTTAATAGGAAAAGACAACTTGGGAATCATCACGAATAGCTTCTACGACTCAGTAACTACCGGACAATCCGTATCTGCCGGAGGGGTAGGTAAATCAACCGAAGTCATGAAGGATAGAGCTACCTACGAAGAAGACAGCGCTAATGCTTGGGATTTTGCGGATTTCTGGGCAATAGATTCGTCGCTTAACGGCGGGTATCCTTACTTGCGAGACATTCAGGTATTTTTAACCTATGACGGGAATGGAAGTGCCATCGGGGCCGTTCCGGCCAGCGTCTCTTTCATGCCGGGCACGGTAGCTGACATTTATTCGGGAACCGTGGATTTACGCAAGACGGGATATCTTTTCGATGGATGGAACACGCAGGCGGATAGCCACGGTGATTCCTACTTGCCGGGGGATTCCTTCCGCATTACGTCCAATGAAATTTTGTATGCGAAATGGAAGTCGACCAGCGCGATAGCCACGCTGACTTCGACGATCGGGACCGTAAGCACGGGGGGAACGGCGAACGAAAGGATTACGAGCGTTCCGAACGGAACGACGTTAGCCGCATTCAAGGCGGCAATCACTCCGGCCGCGGGAGCCTCGTTTGAGATCTACGATGCGGACGGAACGACCGTTGCGACCGAGCTTGCAACGGGCAAGAAGGTGATCGTCATCGCCAAGGATCGAATCACTACGGTTACGTATGCGGTGATGGTGAGTGCGCCGATAAGCAGTGCGGCAACGCTGATCTCGACGATCGGGACCGTAAGCGCGGGAGGAGCGGCTAATGAAAGCATCACGAAAATTCCATACGGGACTTCGTTAGCTTCTTTCAAGGCAGCGATCACGCCGGCAACAGGTGCAACGTTCGAGATCTACGACATGGACGGAACGTCCGTAGCGATCGAGCTTGCGACGGGCAAGAAGGTGATCGTCACCGCGGAGGACGGGTTAACGAAGGTGACCTACACGGTGTCGGTGAACGCAGTGGCGCAGAGCGGATATAGTGGAGGCGGTGGTTCGCCAAGTGATACTCTCTTAAGATCGACAGATGGCAGGCTGACGCTTCCGGCAGGTAAAGCGGGAGAGGTTAGCTTGGGCAATGAAGTCGTCGTCTCGATCCCGGCCAATGCGACGGACAAAGAAATAAAAGTCACCATCGATAAAGTAACGGACTCTCAGAAACTTCTCGTGAATAATGAAGTTCTAGTCAGCGCGGTATACGAGATTCTGAAGAACTTCCCGGAGAACTTCACGAAGCCGGTAAAGCTGATCTTCACCTTCGATCCGAAACAAATAAAGGGGAATCAAAAGCCCGTTGTCTTCTACTATGACGAAACGAAGAAGGAATGGATGGAAGTCGGCGGTCTGGTAAGCGGCAATCAGATCACCGTAGAAGTAGATCACTTTACTAAGTATGCGGTATTCACCTTAAATCAAGGGGAAAAACCTGGTAAGGAGCCTTCGGCCGACTTCAGCGATATCTCCGGACACTGGGCGGAGTCAAGCATCAAGCAAGCGGTTAGTATTGGCCTTGTTAATGGGTACGCCGACGGAACGTTCAAACCGAGCAAATCCGTGAGTCGAGCCGAATTTACTGTCATGCTGATGAATGCGTTGAAGTCGCAAGAAGCGGGCACGGAGTTGACTTTCACAGATACCGAGAAGATCGGATCCTGGGCCCGGAAAGCGGTAGGGCAAGCGGTACAAGCGGACATTATTAATGGTTATAAGGACGGCTCATTCCGTCCGACCGCAGAAATTACGCGCGCCGAGATGGCAGTAATGATCGCGAAGGCGCTAAAGCTATCCATCGTGCCGGACGCCGAAACCGGATTCTCGGATGACAAGAGCATTCCGTCATGGTCGAGAGGCGCAGTAGCCGTAATAAAGGAATATAACCTTATAGAAGGAACGGGCACGAACCGTTTCAATCCTATTGAGCAAGCAACGAGAGCGGAAGCCGTAACGGTTTTGATGAAGATGTTGGCGCTTAAGGGTAAGTAGAAAAGCCGCGTGGGATCAACACATCCAGTCTAATACTTTATTTTCCTTGAACAAAAGGACTCATACTAGGCGTGGTTTCCAGATCGATTGTAAAAATATGTTGAAAAATGGAAGATCATATGATATTTTAAATGTATCGTTTTATTTACTCAAACAAATATGTTTTATTTGCGAAGAACGCAAATTTCGGATGAATGTCCGGGATTGCGTTCTTTTTTGTTTTGGCGAGAAAACAGGGGGTGAGGTTTTGAATCGCAGGAGAAGCCTGCTTATTAGTTTGGTTGCTGCGGTTATGGCGGGGTTGCTTGTATATGGGGTGTATGTCATGCAAGTGAATCAGGTCGAGCTGCAGCAGACTGTTCAGATTGCGGTTCCGAAGGATTTTATTCGGGCCGGTGTCTTGATTCGTGAGGATATGGTGGAATTTAAAGCTGTTCAGAAGGGCAGTTACACAGAAGGCATGATGACGAAGCTGACGGAGGTGGTTGGGCTGGAGACGTTGATACCGCTTGGTAAGCAAGAGCCTATTTTGAAATGGAAGGTAAATCGTTATCATCTGCTCCCCAATGAGCAGCAGGCTACTTTTCAAATTCCTAAAGAATATTTATTGTCAGTTTCAAATGGTATTCGTGCCGGGGATCGTGTACGTATTTATCTGTCTGGTGCTGATGGCAGCTCGCGTAGGCTGTTCGATGAGAAGGAAATTACGGTTGCTTCCGTGAAGTCCTCGGCGAATGTGGAGGTGGATAATCCGAAGAGTTCTAATCTGCTCTCCAAGGTGGAAGGCGATAAGGAAAAGATGTATGCTTCCCGATTGGAAGCGAATGGCGCTATCGACCAAATCAACCTTAATTTAGCGGAGAGTGAGTGGCTTCAGATTGATCAATTATGCAGCTCGAAGAAAGCGAAGTTGGTTATCGCGTTTAGCTCCTCTTCTATTTTGGCAGAAGAATGAAAAGGTGGACGAGGTCGGCGAGAAATGAAAGGAGGTATGAGATTTGCATATAGGACTGCTATCAACGGATCAACGATTAATTGATGAGATTACGAATGTGGTTTATTCGAAGCCATTAAACTGGATGATCTGCTCGGCTGCTGATGATTTACGTAGTAAATTAACGGAGATGCCTTACTCACATACGATCATTTCGGATCGGGAGATGGATTTTGGGGATTTTGAAGAGTTTCTTGAGGAGTTACAACACCAGTACGTAGGTTTAAAAATCATTGTCCTGCTCTCGAACTATCATGATGCTTCCATAAATGAGAAATATTTGAAAATGTGCAAGCTGATGAAGCTTGATTATGTCCAGCCAGGGCGCAGCACTGCTGTTATTGCTGATGATATTCGGGCTTGGGTTGATGGTTCTGGGGTAGATCATGTGAATCAACAATCGTCAGGCAAGTTAATTACTTTCATCGGCTCAACGCCGAATATAGGTACGACTTTAGCTTCATTTGGTGTAGCACATGCGCTAGCTCTTGAGACATCTATGAAAGTAGGATACTTGTGTCTCAATCTAAAAAGCTCTAAACTTCATCGTTATTTAGGGCGAGACGAGCATGTTTTTACGTTGGATGGTCTGAGAGCGGAGCTGAAGGCGCAAAGTCTCACACCGGAAAGGCTGCAGCAGGTATGCGATAAACCGAAAGAGGCACATGGGCTTCATATCTTATATGGGAATATGCTTCGAGAGCAGGCGGAGTTTTTTACACCATCGGAGATTATTCATTTACTGCGTGTGGCTCGAGGCACTTTTGATGTATGCATCATAGAAGTTAGCGCTTATTGGGACAATGCGGCGACGGTTTGTGGACTGCTGGAAGCAGATAGCAAAATTGTGGTAACGACAGCGGATATCGCCCATTTTCAAGAGGATTTTTCGAGGTGGATCAGACAGGTTGGCGCTGTTTTTGGTCTTCAGCCGGATGGCTTTGAGTTAATGGCTGTTCAAACGGAACGACATGCCAAGCATAGCGAGTTCACGATTAAAGATATTCGCAAGGAAACACAACTGCATCTGATTGGTCAAGTATCTAGGCATGCTGATGCGCTATCGCGTTGTAATCAAGGCAAACTGTTGGACATGTTCGTGCTGACCCACGCCATGCATGAGGAGGTTAGGGCGGTTTCTCGAAAATTCATTGATTACTATAAGCTGCCAAGGAAGGTGAGTTTACGACAAGTAACATGGCTGCAAAAGATGATAACAGGCAGACGTGCTGCAACTTAAATCAAGCAGGGAAGAGGTGAGGGGAGTGAGTGAAGAAAGGTTTTCAATCATTACATACATGCATGAACGCAAAAGCGAGGGCGCAGTGGTTGATTTGACTTCAAGTACTGAGCTGGAAAAGAGAAGAGGATCAGATTATGGCTCAGTGAGATCTGGTTTTGGGGCAGAGCAGGGAGGGCGGACTCTGGGCTCTGTGGGAGAAGATGAAGATGGCGAGGGAAGTCCAAGAGCTGTCGGTGGAGAAAGACCTGAACGGCAGATGCAGGGGGATGTTCTTTTTAACCAGTGGGTACAGGATATTCGTAGTGAACTTGTTTCGATGAAGGGCAGGACTGAGACCGAAAAGCAGCTGTATAACGAGACGTTGAATCGTGCGATTCTTGGTTATGAGGAGGATCGAGGCAAGTTTCTTGCGATTATCCATGATCTAGTTTCGAAAAGAAGACTTTCGGATGTGCCTCCGAGGACGAGTGGATATACGACTTTGCCGGAAGCCATTTTTGCAGAGATTATTGGGCTGAACGTTCTTGAACTTGTACTAAAACATAAGGAGGGACTTGAAGAGATTCAGGTTGTGGGGAGACAGATTTTTGAAGTGCGCGGTGGGATGGCAAAGCCGTCTGCCTATTCGTTGCCTTCTGTGCATGAATTAGAGAGGATACAGCAGAATTTGGTTCTGTTTAACAATGATACTTTGAATCCCAGGAAGCGATGGGCAGAGGTTGTTCTTCGGGACGGATCCCGCGTTACGATGACTGGGTTCGGGTTCACGGCTGAACCGACATTAACGATACGTTTTTACACAATTAAGCGGTTTGATTTAGCGTCCCTTGCTGCTGTGGAATTAGCCACGATGGATAAAAGGATGGAGAAGCTGATTCTGATCTTGATCCGATCCTATTTCAATATGGTGGTTATCGGTCCTACCAACTCTGGGAAGACAAATTTAATCAAAGCGATTATTGCCGAAATGGACGATAATGAACGAATTATTACGATCGAATCGAGATTCGAGTTGAATTTAAAGCGCGATTTTCCGCATAAAAATATCGTCGAATACGAAATTGACGAGGAGGATCCGAGGCATTCTGGGCTGCAAGCTTTTAAATTGGCATTAAGGCAATCGCCAAAGCGCATTTGTCATGCTGAAATTCGGGATGATGACGCGAACCTTTATGTGAGGGCTTGTACGCGGGGTCACGAGGGCAGTATTACTTCGGTTCATGTGAGTGAACTTGAGGATGTGCCTGATGCGATTACAGATATGTGTATGTTGGATGGCAGGGGGATGAATCCACTTCGTCTAACGAAACGGATTACAGAGTTTGTGACACAAATCGGTATGGAGATGGCTGTCGTTGATGGAAAAAGAAAGATTGTGCGAATCGTCGAATATCGTTATGAAAATGAGGAGGTTTGCGTCACGGATCTCGCAGCTTATGACAAGTCGACAGATGAATGGACATTTCCCGGGAAATTGTCGCATCATGCATCGCGGAAAATAGTTAAGTACGACAAAGAGGGGTTTGCTTTGTTGAGGGAACTCGGATTTATTGAGAAAGAAGGCGAGTCTTAGCCATGATTTTCGCCAAATATGTCTTTCTCTTGTTGTTATTTGTTCTAGTTTTTGTACTTATTCAATCGCTTTTACATGTACTTATCCGACAACGCAAAGCGAGATATAGGCTGCATTATGTCAAAACCTCCACGTTCGTCGCTAGATTCAGCGAATATTTGGGAAATAGGAGCTCTTTATTTAAGCATATAAAGGAAATGATGGAATCCGTCGAATCCAAAATGAGCATGCGAGGCATTATGACAGTTAGTTTCGTTTTGTTTTTAGTAGGATTGTTGGCGGGGATGTTGTTTTTTCAGACGTTAAAAGGGGTCGTTATCGTTACTTCGATCTGTGTTTCACTTCCTTATATGCTGCTTCGGTTGAAGCTGGTCAGTGTCAGACTGCAAACTCGATTGGAGTTTCTTCCGGCCGTTGAAGTGTTCTATCAGTATTATATGGTGGATCCAAATAAAAATATGAAAATGGCTCTTAAATATTGTTTAGAAGAGAATCGAATTCTTTATCCGATCAAGCCCGTATTTGAACAATTATATCGTAATCTCATGACGCAAAGGGATACGGAGGAGAGCTTACACATTTTCTCACTCACTTTGGGCCATACATGGGCCGATTATTTTGTCGGAGTCATGCGTGTTGCTTTGACGGAAGGGAGCTTTGTCGGTGAAAGTTTAAAGGATTTGATTGTCGATATGCGGAAAGCGCAGCGATTCGATCAGTTGGAAAGAAATCGACTTTTGGAGATACGTATTGCTAATTTTACGCCGATATTATTTCTTGCCTTATTCTTATTTATTAATTTCAAGGTAAACACGGAGAACGCTTATTTGTATTATATTGTTGACCCTGGTGGACGAAACATGATTCTGGATGCGCTTCTCCTCATTTTTGTTTCGTTTTTAATGGGCATGTACTTATCTATGCGTAGAATGTGAGGGATTTGCTGCAATGATTATTGAAAGCACGCAACTAGCTAATCTGCAGATGGTTTCTAATTTGCTGCTCTTTCTTCTTTTTATGACTATTTTTTATCACTTTTTCATGCATATGCCTACACGTAAGAAGAGATGGAGATCACTACATGTCAAAAGAGCACTGCAAGAAACAAAACTTCCTTCATGGATGTTCTCATGTTTAGGGATGAGTGCGAAAATCGTGGAGGAAAAGCGTCAACTGCTGCTAGGGTGCGGTATTTGGATGAATGCAAACCTGTATGAAGGTGTGAGAAGGATTGGGATAGGTGGCGCACTTTTGCTCGGTGTAATTGCTTATTTAGCTCTGGAGTATCCGATGCTAACTTTGTATATACAGCCGATTTATGTCATGGTTGGGACTGCTTGCGTACTCATTTTTTTGTTTTTTGACAAAAAGGTGCTGGCTCAATTAAAGGAAAAACGAGCGCATCGAATAGTCCGTGAGATTTACGTGATTAGTCATCATCTACTCTATTACAACGATTCTGGACTGAATTTACACGCCAAGTTATCCTTATGTGTTTCACAGACGCGCTCGATCCGGTCGCACTTTCAGTTGATGTTGAATGAATGGTATCAAGGCTCGGAACAGGCTATTAACCATTTTAAAATCAGACTTGGGACAGACGAGGCACACAGCTTTGGGGAAACGCTTAATGCTTTGAGACTGAATGAACATGGCAGCTATTACGAGTTGTTAAAGCAAAGAATTCAGGACTACAAAGAAAAAATGGAACTGGTTCGAGACAGTAAAAAAGAAACTGTGTCTTATCTTTTGTTTGTATTAGCAGGACTGCCGATTTTGAACACATTTCGGGTATTCATGTATCCATGGATCGCTGAAGGTCAACGATTATTTAATGCGATTAACTAAGGAAAGAGGGAAGTTATGAGAAATATTTTGATCACAGTTATGATGCTAATTGTTGTGGCATTACTATTTACATCGATTATTAATGATGGGTCGACAGGGATGAGGCGGAATATTTCGACGCACGGAACGCAGGCAAATACGGATATTACGGCATTAAGGCCGTAGTGATGGCAGATTTGCTGTGAGATCGATCCTCGTTACGGTGATGTTGATTATGGTGGTGATTGTCATATATAACAGTGTGGTTGGTGGCAGCACAGGTACTCGGAAGCAAGTAAGCAACAGCGGAGCAAGGATCAATGGGACGATTGAGCGGATTAACCCATGAAGCAGATTTTGGTGTTTATCCTATTTGCGACTTTGCTTTGTTGGTTTATGTTTGCTCCTGTTTATAAGCATGTCATTATTGTTCGGCAGGCTGTTTTGCAAAAAGAAGTCGATTATTTGCTTGAAATCGGTGCTAATGGCAGGCACGGTTATATTAATAGCACCATGATTCAGGATTCTAGAGATCGGATGGCGGAAAGAGGCTTCATTCCCGGAGATCTCGTTTACACGGTAAATACGACTACAGGGGTCGGAGGAATGGATCCAGGAATGCCCGTTTGGCGAGGAACGGGATTGAGTTTGAAAATGACATATCCGTATCATCGACTTTTTGTCATTGATCAGCTTGTCGGAATTACGGTCCCTTCCGGATCGGATCGTATGGGGGCAACAGGCATGAAGATGAGTGAGTATGTGCCTTAAGGGCCTGAGGTGATGTCTTGTATAAACTGCTTTTAATCGTCTTGATGAGCGTCGTCTTTATGTCGCTATATGGGCTGCAAACGGATGAAGAATTGGCGATGCATACGCTCTTTCACGGGAAGCATGCATTGAATAACTCGGTGCATGCGGCGGCTCAGCAAAGTGATCAAGTAAAGCTGGCAAGCGGTATTCACAGTATTGATGAGACAAAGGCTAGAGCTGTGGCCATGCAATATTTGCAAGCTAATTTAAGATTAAATGGAGTGAACGATCCGCTGCCGAATACGTTTTTGCGCAGCAGGGTTGTCGTGGAATTATTTAAGATTATTAATGATAATGAGGTATTTCCTTATACGTATATGGATGCGGGAAATGGCTACACCGTAACGCTGGATCGTCCTGGTGTGATTATGTTTATTCGCTTGGAGTTTCCGCGGACTTATACGGTTTTGCAGCCGATAACTTGGACGATTAAGTCTTCGGCGGAGATGGTATTTTGAATTGCATCGATAGAGGTTATTTCATTGTATAATGAGAGGGTGAGGTGTGAATTCAGGGTTACGAGGAGAGATACATATGACAATTTTCCAGCAACGGCAGCAGGCGCTGCAGTGTGAGATGATCCAGCGGGGTTGGTCCGGCTTCTTGGTCACGAACAACGTCGATATATATTACTACTGCGGATCCATGCAGACGGGGTATTTGTTTATTCCGGCGGAGGGAGACGCACTTTACCTCGTACGCCGAAGTTTGGTCAGAGCGGAGGAGGAAGCGTCAGCGGCCGTGGAAGCGCTGGGGTCTTTGAAGACGCTGGGGGAGCGACTTCGCGCGCGCTGCGCGGATGGATCCGCGGCTTCTGGAGTGATGCGGATCGGGACTGAGCTGGACGTGTTACCCGTCCAGCTGTATGTAAGGCTGCAGGCCGCGCTGCCCGGCGCGGCCTGGGAGGACGGCTCGCTGCTCGTGCGCGAGCAGCGGATGATCAAATCGCCGGACGAAGTCACGGCGATTCGAGCGGCAGCGCGCGTCGTCGACGCAGCGTTGGAAGCAGTCATCCCCCACATTCGTGAGGGGATGGCGGAGTTTGAGCTGATGGCGCTCATTGAGCATCAGCTCCGGCTGCGCGGGCACCAAGGGCTGATGCGTATGCGCGCGTACAATTCCGAGTTGATAACCGGAATGGTAGCGGCAGGCGCGACGGCAGCGGTGCCCACCTATTTTGACGGGCCGGCCGGGGGCACGGGGCTTCACCCGTCCAGCCCGCAAAGCTCGGGCCGCGCGCTGATTGGGCGCGGCGAACCGATTCTCGTCGATATCGGCTGCTCGATCGACGGCTATCTCATCGATCAGACGCGCACGCTTGTGATCGGCGATCTAGACCCTGAGCTGCAGCGGGCCTATGACGTGGCGGAGCAGGTGCTTCGCGCCACGGAAGCCAGGCTGCAGCCTGGCGTTATTGCCGAGCATCTGTATCTGCTCGCGTTGGATCAAGTGCAGGAAGCGGGGCTAAGCGCCCACTTCATGGGGTACGGCGCCGACCAAGTGAAGTTCCTTGGTCATGGCATCGGGCTCGAAATCGACGAACTGCCTGTACTCGCCAAAGGCTTCAAATACCCGCTGGCGCCTGGCATGGTCATCGCGATCGAACCCAAATTCACCTTCCCCGGACGCGGGGTGGTTGGTATTGAGGATACGTATTTGATTACCGAGAATGGATATGAAAAACTGACAATTTCGAGAGACGGTATTCTCCGAGTATAACTAATTTTCCATAAAAGAGAGACTGGCGGAAAATCATGCTAGTCTCTTTGTTTTTAATTAACAAGCAAGTATACTTGACCCATATGAAAATCATAAGGGGACAATGGACAATGAAATTGAGATATTTCATACCACAAACGTTAAAGTACAAGCTGTTCTTAGCTTTTTTACTTGTTATTCTGCTGCCCATCATCATCCTAAATATGACCCACGTTCAAAAGTTCGAGACGTTAATGAGAGAACAAGTTAGCAGTCAAAATCTCGAGCAAATGACGACAATTACATCCTCACTTGGCAGTTTATTAAGTGTTTCGGAGAAGACCTTTACTCTGATTGAACAGGATTCTTTCGTAACAGCGATTTTGAGAAACCCCGAAGCGGCGGGGTCTTATGCCTCCTTCCAACAAAGACAGAAAATTGAAGAGAAGTTTAATGCCATTAATAATAGTGTTTTTATCGCTAATTCGTATGTCTACTATACTGTTCTTGATGCGGAAGATCATGTTTACACATCATATGGACCTACTCATATATTAAGCCACGCTGCTCTTTCGGCAATGCCAGTGATACAGGATGCTTTCCTTGGAAAGTCCCTTTCCAAATGGCAGTTAGAAGAAGGCGGGCTAACCTCAGCCTTTGGTATTCAACCCTCATTATTGACTATGTATAAAGGATTGCGAGACGAGAATAATCGGGTATATGCCGTTGTAAGAATCGGCGTTGACTATCAAAGCTGGCTTCGAAGTGCTATTCCAAGCCCGATGAATGATGAATTGTATGTATTGGCTTCCGCAGAAGGAGAAATCTATGGGCGCAGCAATACATCCAATGCTCTTGCGCTGCCAAACCCAATGAATACGTTAGGTTGGGAGCCGACTGGAAGCAAAGTCGAGAATGACCACATCATTAGTTATTCTAAAATTCCGAGCTTGAATTGGTATCTAGTCAAGAGTATCCCAACTAAATATCTGTTCCATAAAGTGAATCAGCTTCAGCAATCCTACTTTTTGACAACGCTAATTATTGCCGGTTTGTTTATTGTCATGACCTTTCTGATCTCGACCACGATCACAAGGCCACTGCAGCTTTTGCAGAGAAAAATGTCTGATGTCGTGAAGCGAAACCTGAAGATTCAATTGCCTGAGGAAAGCTATAAGGGGGAAATTCTAACCTTTATTCAGGCTTTTAATAAGATGGTCAGAGATGTGGAGAGTCTTCTTAATCGGTTAAAAGAGGAAGAACGCCACAAGGAGGCTATGCGGTTCCAAATGCTTTTATCACAAATGAACCCGCACTTTCTGTTAAACACGTTAAATACGGTGAAATGGCTTGCCATTGAACTCGGTAATCATCAAATTCCTGAAGTATGCGAGTCGCTCGGCAAGTTATTGGAAGCAGGAATGCGATTGGATGTGGATTTAATTCACCTGGAGCATGAGATTGAACTTGCCCAAAGATATATCCGTATTCAGCAGCTTCGCTATGACCGCGAATTCGATGTTCATATCACATTTGATCCTGAGCTTCGCCATGCGCTTGTTCCTAAGTTGAGTTTGCAGCCGCTAATTGAGAATAGTATTTATCATGGGTTTGCTAAGATCGAGAGGGCAGGCAGCATCCAAATTAGAGTTCAAAAACAAGAAAATAAGCTTGTTATCGAAGTGGAGGATAATGGTGTTGGAGTAAGCAACGCAGCGTCAACCACCGGTACAGGAAATGGTATTGCCTTGAAAAATCTCGAAGAAAGACTCGTGCTCCTGTTTCGAAAAGAAGGAACTTTGGCGATAGCATCCATGCCCATTGGGACATTAGTTCGCATTTGCATTCCGTTCTTGTTGTCTCCACCCTATTCGAAAGGAGAAAGCTTACATGTGGACAGTTCTCTTGGTAGAAGATGAAGCCTTCGTGAGACGGAGTATCCGAAAGGGAATGCCCTGGGAGGAAAATGGCTTCAAGGTGATAGAGGAATGCGGAAATGGACAAGAAGCCTTGGAATTCATCAGGAATAAAAAGCCGGATTTGGTTATTTGCGATATTATGATGCCTGTCATGAATGGTGTAGAGCTTCTTGCGCAGGTTCGCCGGGAGAATTTAGGAACAGCCTTCATTATGCTCACTGTCATGAATGATTTTGAGTTTATCCAGCAAGCGATGGAGCTAGGGGCATCGGGTTATGTGCTTAAGCTTTATTTGACTCCGGAGAAAATGACTGAGGCGCTGACAAAGGTAAAACGGGAGTTAGAAAGAAACTTGCGTCTTATTTCTCAAGAAATAGACGATTACTGTGAGATTTTATATAACGAACCTAATGATCAGGTGCGGACGATTGAAAGCCCGGCTTTTATTCGGGATTCTTTTAACCCCAATCTACTTATCCTTGTTTTGCATGGACAAACCATTTTTGATAAGCCAGATTTGCTGCAACTGCCTTTATTCGACACGGAAATGAATGCAAGGATGCATCTTTTTACCAGGATGGGGATGACCACTGTCTTCTGCTGCGTTCCTGAGGAAACAAAGATTAGAATAAGGAACACTGAACAGCGTAGCGATTTCGTTGTTTTAATCTCAGAGCGGTTGTCGGATGAGGATATTCATACGGTTTGGAAGACCATGGTTTCTCGGTTGAGTGAACTATGGTATGCAGGTAGATCGGGCATTTTCTTCCACCAGCCCAAAACCTTGATGTCTAATGTCTATTCCAACCTGCCTTGGTCCTTGGAGAAGAACTTAATCCAAGCTTTTGAGCAGATGAACCAAGGGTTACTTGATCTTTCATGGCAGGAAATCTGGTCGTGGATGAAGGACGTAGAACTGTCTTTGCTTCGTGTAAAAGAAATAGTGCTGCGTTTAGATCGCAAATTTGCAGAGCTCGCATTCATGACAATTGACCCGTCGAATGCCTTTGTAGAGGCTCTTTCTCATAGGGAGGCGGGGACTCTTTTTAAACAGAGAATCGATATGTACATGGCACAATGGAAGGCAACGAACTATGAGGTTACGGATCATGCTGAAATCAATAAAGTCATTGCCTATATGAATCAGCATTTTGAAGAAGAGATGCCGCTGTCCCTGCTTGCTGGTATTGCAACGATGGACGATAAATATTTAAGTGTCCTTTTTAAGAAAAAAACCGGTAAAACCATAACGGAATATATCATGGGGCTGCGCATTGAAAAGGCTTGTCATCTGCTGCTGCACACGGATCAACCTGTTGCTCAAATCGGGGCCAATGTTGGTTTTGCCAATGAGAATTACTTCGCTCGCATATTTCGTAGAGAAGTCGGGATGCCACCGAGTATTTTTAGACAACAAAATGCGAAGTTATGAAGAATCAAATCAAACTTTTGTGCTAAAAGAACAATACATTGTTCCTTCGAACCCTAAAAAGCTGGTGATATAGTTGATTTGTAACCAGTAAGGATATGAAATACAGGAGGGTCAAATGATGAATATGAAGAAAACAACGCTAAGTCTACTCTCAGCGGCTGTCGTGTTGGGAGTTGCTGCAGGCTGCGGTTCATCGGGTGAGAATGCCGCTAAGAACAGTCCTGCTGCTTCTTCAGAAGCTAAGAAAGCAGTCACGCTTACGATGTGGGGGGGCGTACCAGCCGAATCCGGCCCGCAGTTGGTTGTTGATAATTGGAACGCAAAGAACCCCGATATTCAGGTGAAATATGAGCGTTTTGTCAATGATGATGCCGGCAATCTGAAGCTTGATACGGCTCTTACGACAAATCAAGGTATCGATTTATATGTCAACTATACCTTATCGGGTTTATCGAAACGTGTTGATGCTGGAACAGCACTCGATCTTAGTGAATTTAAAGACTACAATATTGACGATAAAATGGGCACCGATGCAAAGGACTGGAAAGTAAAAGATAAGTATTACGGTCTTCCAACCAAAAAGAATGTATCTTTCGTTTGGTTGAACAAAAATGCACTCGATGAAGCGGGGCTGGCCGTTCCTGCGTTAGATTGGACGATGGCCGATTTGCAGCAATATGCGACGAAGCTTAAAAAAGGCACACGTTGGGGCTTTACACAACATATCTCTGCGTATCCTAGCTTCTTCGATGGCACCAATGCGGGAGCAGGATTCACGAAAGCAGATGGCACATCTAATCTCGATGAACCAACTGTTCGCAAGGCCTATGAGGCCGTATTTAACATGATGTATACCGATAAGTCGATGCCCTTGCTAGGCGAACAAATTACGAGTAAGATGCCGACAGATACGATGTTCCTAAAAGGCGAAACAGCTATGCTGGGAGCGGGCGAGTTTATTTTCCGCAGTTCAAACAACATGAAAGATTTCCCGCGCGACTTCAAGATTGCGTTTGCCACCGTTCCTAAAGTGACGAAAGAACAGTCATCATTTAAATATCCGGGAGGACTTGGCGACGTTATTTCCATTAATCCAAACTCGAAGAACAAAGAGCAAGCTTGGAAGTTTTTGAAATGGTATGCCGATGGTGGAATGATGCCGCTTGCTGCCGGCGGACGAATTCCTTCTTCTAAGGATGCGAATGTGGAAGAAGCTATTAAACTACTCCTTGGAGACAACGAGAAAACCTATGATGTAGATTCGCTCAAAAAGGTTGTATTCGGCAAATTCCCTACGTTTACAGCAACGATCCCGCAACAGGTTGTAGATGCGCGAAGAGAAGAATATGAGAAATATTTCTTGAAGGCACAATCCTTAGATGACACCCTGAAAAATACGGTCAAGCGCCATAACGATTACTTATCCAAAAATAAGAAATAAGCAAGAAAAATGGGGGGATGCATCAAGAAAGAGGCACCTCCCTTTTTTGTTCAAAAAGGAGTGGTTGATTGCATGAACTGGGCAAAAAAACAACAGAGATTAGGGTACTTGTTCATTTTACCTAACATGCTTGGCGTCATATTATTCTTTGTAATCCCTGCCATATTCTCGCTCGGGATTATGTTCACGAATTATAAATACACATCGCCGGATATCGAATGGATCGGCCTCGACAATTTCAATAGATTATTTCATGACCCTGTATTCTATGTTTCATTGAAGAAAACAGCCTTATTTCTTGCTGCTGTCCCTGTCTCAATAGGATTAGCCTTTCTTGTAGCTCTTGTATTAAATCGCAGTGTGTATGTAAAGAGTCTGCTTCGGGCTATGTTTTTCATGCCTTACATTACGAGCGGTGTAGCTGTAGCTTTTGTATGGATGCTTTTGTTTCAGCCGTCGCAGGGACCTATTAACAGCTTTCTTCGTTCTATTGGCATTGATAATCCGCCAGGATGGATGTCTACGACGACTTCTTCGATGTACGCCATAGACATTATTTGGATTTGGTTTCTTCTTGGTTATAATATGATCATTTATTTGGCAGCGTTTCAAGAAATACCGCAAGAACAACTGGAAGCCGCAAAAATCGATGGAGCTAGCTCATGGACGACGGTTTGGAAAATCATCTTTCCGCTAGTTAGTCCCTCTACGTTCTTATTAATGATTACGGGCTTGATTACGTCGATGAAGACGTTTGGCATGATTGAAGCTGTTACGCAAGGCGGACCTGGCGGCAGTACAACGATTTTATCCTTATTTATTTATCACAATGCGTTTCGTTACTATGAAATGGGCTATGCTTCTGCCATCTCATGGGTCTTATTCGCTATCATCTTCTTGATCACGATGATTCAATGGGTTGGTCAGAAGCGATGGGTTCACTATTAAGTAAAAACCGGAGTTGAGACATATGGAGATAAAATCGACAAAGTTACTATATACGATTGCCATGCTGATATTGGGTCTTTTTATGATTTTGCCGTTTCTTTGGATGATAAGTACATCTTTTAAAACACCCAATGAAGTGTTCCAGTACCCGATCCAATGGATACCCCAGAAGGTGACGTTTGAACATCATATTAAAGTATGGACAGGCAAGGAAAGCTTTCTTATTTATTATATGAATTCGTTGAAAATAGCTCTGATTTGCATGGTTGGAGCTACATTCTTATCCTCCTTAGCGGCTTATGGATTTTCGCGAATAGAGTTTAAGGGGAGAAACCTGCTCTTCATGTTCTACTTATCTATGATGATGGTTCCACCGCAAGTGTTATTTGTTCCCAAATTTATTTTGTTTGATAAAATAGGGATTTATAATACGCATTGGGCACTTATTCTTCCTGGCTTGTTTACCATTTTCGGGGTATTTCTGATGAGACAATTTTTCATGTCAGTCCCGCAGGAGATTACTGAATCTGCTTTTGTAGACGGGGCTGGTCACTTCCGTATTTTCTTTCAACTCATGCTGCCTCTGGCCAAACCGGCGTTGGCTACCTTAGCGATTATTGATTTCTCCTGGCACTGGAATGACTATGAGAATGCCCTCGTTTTCCTGCTTGACCGTGATCTGTATACGGTCCCGCTGGGCATGCAGAATTTCATACTAGAATTCAATATTGACTATAACGGGATGATGGCAGCTACTTCTGCTGGCATTGTTCCCATGCTGCTTGTATTTCTTATTGGACAAAAATATATCATTCAAGGTATTACGGGTTCCGCGGTAAAAGGTTAGGGATAATAGGAGACCTACGTTCCCTTGAAGCGCTCATTTATTACTGAAAAAACCCTAGCCAGTAGCTAGGGTTTTTCAATCTTGATTTATAGGATGAACCATTAGATTTTCTCAATTACCTTATCAATCAATCCATACGTTTTCGCATCTTCAGCGGTTAGGAAGTAATCACGGTCTGTGTCTAATTCAATCTTCTCGATCGGCTGCTTCGTTGTTTCAGCAAGGATACGATTGAGTGTTCGCCGTGTTTTGAGAATGTGCTGGGCACGAATGTGAATATCGCTGGCTTGGCCTTGCGCGCCTCCCCATGGTTGGTGAATCATGACCTCTGCGTTAGGGAGAGCGAACCTTTTGCCAGGTGCACCTGCCGTTAAGAGAATGGCACCCATGGATGCGGCCATACCTACGCAGATGGTGGAAACATCAGGCTTAATGAAATGCATCGTATCGTAAATCGCCAGTCCTGCAGAAGTGGAACCGCCGGGTGAGTTGATGTAGAGAGAAATATCTTTCTCCGGATCTTCAGCGGAAAGGAACAACAACTGGGCAACAATCGCATTGGCCACTTGATCGTTAACCTCCGTGCCAAGGAACACAATGCGATCTTTGAGTAGTCTGGAATAAATATCGTAAGAGCGCTCGCCGCGCGAAGATTGTTCGACAACCATAGGTATGAAACTCATAGGAATCATCCTTTCATTTTTAAGTATTATATTTAAGAAGCTTTGCTTTGGACGGTATGACTGTGGACAGTACGTTTTTGACCAAAACCAGAGGATACCATGATTAAACGGATCGGTTCTTCGCCATGGGTGGTTTGAAATTCACGAACGGTGAAGGTAGCTTCTGATTCATTAGGCGAGGTGCCTTGACGACGATAAGAGTCGATCGAGATCACGTTGCTTCCTGAGGTTTCAGGAGTACGATCAACGGCTTGCTCCCAAGCAATAACAGGTGTTGCAGGTACTGCGTCATTCTGCGGTTTACTTGTTTGTTGTTCATGATTCATGGCGTTTGCCTCCTCATTCTTTCGGTTTGGGATATACGGCTAACAAGACTTGATAGGCATCATTTCCGTCTTTGCAGCCCGAGTATCGATCCACCAATTGCTGCACCATGGCAGCGTACTCCTCAACGAATGTTTGCCTTTGCTGTTCATCAGACAGATGGACCTGCAGCTGTAGCGTTGCACTTGGAATTACTTCGCCCACATCGGATTGCTCCATAAGCAGCATCGCATCTCTTCGAATCCGCTCGGATGTGGTCACAAGGTGAGCCAAAGAGCTCTGGTCCTTCAACCTCTGCAAGGTTTCAGGCTTCATACTTAACGATTCGGCCAGTACGAATGTTTTGGCTATCGCTCTGTATAAGACTTCGACTAGATTGCGCACCTGACGAGTGCCAACACGTTGAACCAAGCCTGCTTTTTCCAAAGCTTTGAGGTGATAGTTAATGCGTTGGGCCGTTTCCCCGAGTGTTCGAGCCACTTCAGCAGCTGAGCCAGGTTCCAGCAGCTGAGCAATGATCTCCCCGCGAATAGGGTTCAACAAGACGGTAGCTTGCTCTGGAGACTCGATGTAATAGCTGTCTTGAATATCTTTTAGCATGGAGTGGATAGCCTCCAATACAAAGTATGTGTTACGTAAAAATATTTTATTACGTGGAAGATGAAATGTCAATGGGCGGGGTGAAAGCTTCTTGTTGGCTGACAAATAAGTTTTGAAGTAGACAATAAAGTTTTGAAGTAATTAGGCGTTCACTCTACTGGGTGAACGCTTAATTATTTTAGCAGGGTGATGAGGTGACTATAATAAATGAAACGAATCTTTCTTAGGCGGTTTTTGTTGTAAGGTGATAACCCCGACTGAGGGACGGGCATGATAGTTGAAGATCAATTGCGGAGAACCATAACACAACTAGGACGAAATTTTCGAATAAAGCCTTGCAGGATAAGTTTGGCGCTAGCAAATCTTAGGGTTTTCTCTGAAAATGAGAAGATCCTTTCTTCTGTTCTAATCATACAAAAAGATGTCAGATGCACTTTATGACCAAAAGAGATAGAATAAAATTATTAGTAAAACACACTCAGCACCAAGGACATGGGGGATAAAAAGATTTGAATGAGGCATATGAGCTGCCGCTAAGATCGTATATAAAGGCGAATGCGATTAATATCCAACAATTTTTTTCCATAGCATTGCAAGTCATGGAGATGCTTCGAGAGCGGCATCAAAACGAGGTTGGCTTCTTTCAAATCACCTCGGAAAATTTATTTGTACGCTTCGAAGACGGGCAATTGACGCTTAGGCGGGGTCAGCAGCAGCAAAGCTCCTCCAATGAAGGGCTTGCCTACATTTCGCCAGAACATACAGGCCGTATGAAGCGGAAAGTTGATCTGCGCAGTAATTTGTATGTAGTAGGTATTCTTTTTTATGAGCTGTTAACGGGAGAGCTTCCGCTAAAGGCAAATTCGGCTAGTGATTGGATTTATGCCCACATGGCCATGAAGCCAGTCCCGCCTCGGGTGGTTAACCTCGATATTCCGAAAGTGTTGAATGACCTTGTCATGAAGCTGCTTTCCAAATCAGTCGAAGATCGCTATCAAAGCGTGTACGGTCTCCTTGACGATCTGAACAAATGCTCCGATCAATGGATCGAGAAAGGAACGATCGATCTCTTTCCATTGGGGGTAGTTGATGAACGCAGCCGATTTCGGTTGCCTGATCGGATTTATGGCCGGGACCTGGCATGGCAGCAGCTCATAGATGCGTATGAACGCTCCAGTTCTGGCTCCAAAGAGCTATTGTTTATCGGCGGTCATGCTGGAAGCGGCAAATCTATGCTGGTCAAAGCCTTTCAATCGCACGTGATGCAGAATAAGGGCTATGTGGTCTTCGGTAAATATGAACCGCTTCAGAAATCCAAGCCTTATGCCGCATTCGTTACGGCTATATCAGTTCTAATTCGGCAGATTATGGCGGGCGGGGAAGAGCAAGTTGCAAGGTGGAGAACGAAGCTGTTAAAAGCTTTAGGGCAAAGCGGAAGTGTTCTTACGCAAGTGATCTCCGAGTTAACTTGGATTATCGGGGAGCAGCCGTCGGCCGAGAATTTGTCTCCATTGGAAGCAACAAACCGATTTCAGATGCTTTTTGGCAATCTCATCAAGGTCTTTGCAGACGAACTGCATCCGCTCGTGATCGGGCTAGAGGATTTGCAATGGGCGGATTCGGCCTCGCTTCAACTGATTCAGGATTTATGGAACCATGCCTCGCTTAAGCATGTGTTGATTATCGGGACGTATCGGGATGATGAACTTGATGTGAGGCACGCTTTCAGAAAGTTGGTTTTCGAACAGTCCGATTCCTTAGATATCGGTAGTCATTTTATGAACATCCATGCACTTGGACATTCGGACGTTGTCCGGTATGTCGCGGATATGCTGCATGACGATTTAAGTGAAATAAAGCCGTTGGCGGAGGTCCTCTATCGGCAAACGGCAGGGAATCCCTTTTATTTAACACAAATGCTGCAAACGTACTATGATCAAGGGCTGCTGTTTTTTAATTCCGATAAATTGAGTTGGAATTGGCAGATAGAGGAAATCCGGCAAATGGAAGGATTTCATGATGTCATTGATCTGATTGTGAGAAGATTAGAAACGCTTCCGGAGGAAACCCGTCAGGTGCTGGGTTTGGCAGGCTGTCTGGAAAGCTCTTTTGATCGTACTATGATATCAACCCTATGCGGGAAGTCCGCCAATCACACAGAGCAAATCTTGGTGCCAGCGGTAAGCGAAGGGTTGATCGTTGCAGAAGAAAATAGTTATAGGTTCTTGCATGATCAAGTACAAGAAGCCGCTTATCATCTGCTGCCGGATGATGAAAAAAAGCGGATTCACTTAAAAGTCGGACGGTTCATGCTGCGGTCTTTTCATCTGGACAACCCCGGTGATCGTTTGTTCGAAATCGTGCATCATTTGAATGCGGGCAGCGAGTACATGACCGACCCTGCGGAAGTGGACCAATTGGCTCATCTTAACCTTGAAGCGGGAAAGAAGGCGAAAGCATCCGCCGCGTATAGCCAAGCATTGGAACTATTGAAGAAGGGTACACGATTGACCCAGGGCGAGGGCCCATCCCGATCCAGCTCGCTTTATTTTGAGCTTGTGCTGGAAAGCGCGGAATGCCGCTATTTCTTCGGTGATTTTGACCAAGCCGAGATTGATCTGCTGCAGCTGCTTCGGCATGCCGAACTAGTGACGGATCGAACCCGCATTTATGTCATCCTGATCATGATGTATACGTTTTACAAGAAAGAGAAACAAGCCGTTGAAATCGCGCTGCAGGCGATGACGGAGCTTGGGATGGCGATTCCTTCCCACACTTCCCGCGGGTCCATTCTCGCCGAAATCGCCCGTACGCAACTGACGCTGGCCAAACAGCGCAATCAGTTGAAGGCATTGCCGATGAGCAACGATCCCTTGCAGCAGGCATTGGCGGAAGTCGTCATGGTATCATCTGCGGTTATTTTTGTTGTCGATGCGGAATTGGCCGTCATTATGTTCGCCAGGTATGTACGGATGTCGCTGAAGCAAGGCCTCGGCGAGGCGTTCTCCATTGCACTGGGATCGTATGCCATCACCATGGCCTTAGGATTTGGATGGTACGGGACCGCACTACGTTTAGCCGAGGTCGCCCGCCATTACGCTGAGCAATCGGACCGAATGCTTTTAAAAGGAAGAATCGAAATGATCAGGGCTCTGGTCTTACAGTTTCTTCACCCTCAAGAAATAACGCCTATTTTTGAAAAGGCGGTACAGCTGAGCACGGAGTGCGGTGATATGGTGAGCGCGGGGAATTCCGTATCCTGCCATATCATTGCAGCGGACGGGGATTTGAGACGATTAGAGCGTATTTGTAACACTTATGAAGAACAGTATGCGAACATGCTCGATGAAATGACGCTTAGGGTGCTGCAAATCTCCAAACGATACGCCCAGCTTCTGGAGCGGAAGACCGAGGTCTGCGAGTTGTCGTTCGACATCGGGAATGCACAAGAGGATCGGATGTTGAAGGAAGAGCTGCTGAGCGAAGAACATAAGGGAAATCGGTATTACTTCTACACGTGCAAGCTTGAAGTCGCGTATGTCTATGCCCGTTATGCGGAAGCAGCCTCATTGGCGGAGCATTCCAAGCACCTCGAAGCCAATATGTTGTTGTCTGTTAAACAGAGACATTGTTTCTATCATGCCTTAGCCGTCATGGCGATTTATCCCGAAGCTTCCGAACGTTCTAAACGCACCTATCGCAAAACGCTGCACCAGCTACTGAAACGAATGAAACGGTGGGCTAAAATCGTCCCGGATAGCACGTTATCCAAATACTACGCGATGCAGGCGGAATACGCTCGTGTGAATCACGAACACGGAAAGGCGTCGAAGCTGTATAATCAAGCCATTCATTATGCACGAGAAGCAGGCGAACCGCGAGATGAAGCGACTGCGGCGGAACTTGCAGCTAACTTCCACCTAACATTGAACGATCATCCTTTGGCGGAGGTGTACCTGCGGAATGCTTGCGAGGCTTATTTCAGGTGGGGGGCAACCGGGAAGTTGAATAGCTTGCAGGAACGCTATCCCGCACTTGCAGCACTTTCATTCAAAGAATGGGACGAAGCTGAAGTTTCCGATAGACGTACAGAGGAGGAAATGCAGCCGTGGAACAGTAATCCCCATGCTGAACTAGGAAAAGAAATGGATATGGAGATACTTCGGCAGGCCAATAAAATCCAATCCGGGGATCTGGCAGAAACGGAGTTGCTCGAGACCTTCCTTCAGTTGGCAATCCATAATACCGGCGCGGAGAGAGGACTGGTCCTGCTCAGCAAGCTAGGGGAATTAGTCATAGAGGCTCAGCAAGAGACTAACGGTGAGCTGGAGATCTCCATAGATAGGAGAGGCGATTATGCTTCTTCGGTCGTTCAATTCGTCATGAAAACGAGGGAGTCTGTTATTCTTGGTGAAGCACGAGATAGTCTGTTTGAAGCTGATCCTCATATCCAAGAGAAGCGGCCCAGATCGATTCTGTGTTTGCCTGTTCGTTACTTGGATCATCGGGACGGGGTCTTGTATTTGGAAAATAATTTGACCCCCGATGCTTTTACGGCAGAGCGATTAGAAGTGCTGGAAATGATATTTTCGCGACTGGTTTATCTAAGGCTATGGCAAATAGAGGAACATGGTGATTCACACACGGGGGAAAATCAAGCAAAGGAGACTCTGGTCGAATTGCTAACGAGTCGCGAGCTGGAGATTGTTCGTCTCATGGCCGAAGGATTGTCCAATAAACAGATCGCGTTGCATTTGGATATTACGGAAGGAACCGTAAAAAGCCACGCGAATAACATCTATGGAAAACTGCAGGTCAATAAAAGAGTGCAGGCAATCAAAAAGGCAAGGGAACTTCAGTTGTTGAACTAGTTTCAATCGGTCTCACGGACAATAGGCGGTTACTGATTTCATTAGGAAATCGGTGACGTCCTATTTCTAGTTTAATCAAGAAAAACTACGACTTTTTTTGACAAAAAAAGAGTTTTTTTTCGAGTCTATAACTTTCTATAGATGTGCCTTTAGTACTTTTAACCTAAACTCGATCTACGTGATAACAACAAAGATGCCCATACGAGAGGAAGAGCGATACAACCTCTGAATTTACGATGCAGGCAAATAACACGAGGGAGGAAAAAGTATGAGTAAAAAGGTAAAACAGATTATGGCTTGTGTACTGGCGTTTCTGTTGATGGCGATACAGCTGCCTGAATTGTCTGGGGGAATAGCTTATGCCGCTAGTAACAACATCATCAGCACGGTGGCAGGTACGGGGGTTGCTGGCTATTCGGGAGATGGGGGATCGGCGACGTTAGCTAAATTGAACGGCCCGGGTGGAATGGCACTAGACAGCAGCGGGAATCTGTATATTACGGATTATAGCAACCATCGGATTCGGAAAGTGGATAAGTCGACAGGGAACATTAGCACAGTGGCAGGAACAGGGGTTGCTGGCTATTCGGGCGACGGAGGACCGGCGACATCGGCTCAATTGCGTATCCCGCGTGGAGTTGCTGTAGACAGCAGCGGGAATCTGTATATTGCGGATTATGGAAACCACATGATACGGAAAGTAAATCAATCGACGGGGAAGATCAGCAAGGTGGCAGGCACGGCGTTTTTAAGTTCGGGGGTTTCAGGTTTTTCGGGAGACGGAGGACTTGCGACGTCGGCCCGATTGGACAACCCGGGTGACGTGGCTGTGGATAGCAGCGGTAATTTGTATATAGCGGATACTGAAAACCAACGCATACGGAAAGTAGATCAATTGACGGGGAACATCAGCACGGTGGCAGGCACGGGGACTATAGGCCATTCGGGAGATGGAGGAGCGCCGACGTCGGCCCAATTGAGCATGCCTCTGGGATTAGCTATTGACAGCAGTAATAATTTGTATATAGCAGAAAATGGAAATACGATTCGGAAGTTAGTTCTATCGACGAATGCCATCAGCACGGTGGCAGGCACGGGTGTGGGGGCTAGCTATAGTGGAGACGGAGGACCGGCGACGTCGGCCACTATGAGCAACGTGAATGACGTTGCTGTGGACAGCAGCGGTAATTTGTATATAGCGGATACTAATAACCAACGCTTACGGAAAGTAGATCACTCGACAGGGAAAATCAGCACAATGGCAGGCACGGGGGTTGCTGGCTATTCAGGAGACGAAGGACCGGCGACGTCGGCTCAATTGATGACCCCGACTGGAGTAGCTGTGGATAGCAGCGGTATTCTATATATAGGGGATTCGCTTAACCAGAGGGTTCGGAAAGTGGGGCAATCCAGCGATGCGAACTTGAACAGCTTGACGTTGTCGAGCGGCAGTTTAAGTCCGGGGTTCGCATCGGGCACGACGAGCTACACGGCTAGCGTAACGAACAGTGTGTACGACATCACGGTTACACCGACGGTAGCGGATAGCACTGCGACGGTGAAGGTGAATGGCACGTCCGTGACGAGCGGCTCGGCATCGGGTGCAATCAGCCTGAACGCGGGAAGCAACCCGATTACGGTCG
>NZ_WHOC01000080.1:0-91161 GCF_013141785.1 Paenibacillus germinis | reverse complement strand
TGTTTTAACCCTTCGCCCCTCAAAGGCGACTTGATTAATATACCACATCAGCCTATTCGATTGCAAGAACTTTTTTTTAATTTCTTTCGTTCTTTCGTTCGACCGCCGAAGCGACAAGGAGTAATATAACAAATCTAAAAACAGATTGCAAGCTTTTATTTTTTATTTCTTAATAATAAAGAAAACCCCCTGTATCAGGGGGTTAACATTACTCTCTATGACTTTTAAATATGACCAATAACATCTTGAATGAATAGGCTTCTTTCTAATGTTAAATTTACGATTGTTCCATTAACATTAATCCAAGGTCTGGTAGGATGCGAGCGATCGGAGAAAATAATCTCACCTACACGGTTATCGCTTAGTTTTACGATTGTTCCATTACTTATTTGTGTGGACTTGTTCATAAATACTTGAACCAGGGTTGGGTCTACTTTACCGAATGATTCTGTGAAGAGCTGCTCGAGTACAACATACGGCGATAAAGCCGTTTTATAGTAACGCTCATTGGTCATGGCGTTATAAATATCAGCAATCGCTACTATTTTGGCATACATGTGAATCTTGTCACCTTTAACTCCTAAAGGATAACCCGATCCATCCTCACGTTCATGATGCTGAACGGCTGTTAATTTGACACCTTCGTTAATACCGGAAATATTTTTAAGAATCTGATACCCAATCAGCGTGTGCTGTTTAATCTCATCCATTTCAGATGCTGTTAGGGAACTCTTCTTCTCAAGAATGGCAGGATCAACTTTGGATACACCAATGTCATGTAAGAGACCAGCTAACGCTATTTGCATCAGATCTTTCTGAGGAAGACCATGCCATCTAGCTAATGAATAAGCGGTTAAGCTCACTTGAATACTTTTGTGATAAATGTAATCTTGCAAACTGCGATTTTTCGGTGTGAAGGTAAGTACTTTATAGGCATCAATATGTTGAATGAGTGCTTCAAGACCGTTTCGAAGATCTAAAATGGGAAGCGGTTGTCCACCATTAGCGAGATAAAAGACCCGTTTGAGCAGCTTCAACATATTCTGGTATTCCAAATAAAAGGGATGAACGGTTGCAACTTCATTCGGTTTCGTTTCTTCACTCGTGGCTTCGGATTCCATACCATTCTTAGACTCAATAAAGACAGATGAAATGAGAAATGCTTTTAGAATCTCAATCTCTCTTTCACTAATGACTTTTCCTTTATTGAAAAGTACATTTCCCAATTTCGTTATTACGTTATCGCCTAATCTTTCACCATATTTTAATTGAGAAACGGCTACTGTCGGCACAATCATTCACTCACCTTAATTTTTCTTATACTTCTTATTGTAAAGTAAAAGGGATGGGTTTGTAAGCCCCATCCCGACATTTTATTCTTCTGTATCTGTTATTTCTGTTTCTTCCCAGTCGCCGTCTTCCTCATTCTCGCTTTGCTCTTCATTTTTCTGCACGCGAGCTAAGGTTCCAACTTCATCGTCTTCACGAATATTGATTAAACGTACACCCTGCGTGTTACGACCCATCATAGAAATCCCGTCCATACTTGTACGAATAACAGTACCCGATGCTGTAATAATCATAAGATCCTCATCATTTTGCACCACTTTAAGACCGACAATAGGGCCGTTCTTATCTGTGACGTTCAAGGTCTTTATCCCTTTACCACCGCGTGACTGGATCCGATATTCAGCAACAGGCGTTCTCTTACCAAAACCTTTGGTCGTTACAATGAGTACACTATTATCTTCATGGACAACGTCCATATCAATAACCGTATCATCTGGATCCAGGTGTATCCCTTTTACCCCAGTAGCAGACCTACCCATGGATCGAACATCTTGTTCTGGGAAGTGGATGGACATCCCGAGCTTGGTTCCCATAATAATGCCTTGGTTACCGTCAGTCAGTTTAACGCCAATGAGATCATCATCTTCCCGTAAATTAATGGCGATTAAGCCGCCTTTACGAATGTTTGAATAATCGTCAATCGGAGTTTTCTTCACAACACCTTGCTTCGTTGCAAAGAATAAGTACTGCTCTGTTTCGAAGCTTTCTACCGGAATCACCGCGTTAATCGTCTCACCTTGCTCGATCTGGATTAAGTTAATGATTGGTGTTCCACGAGCCGTCCGGCTCAAATCCGGAATCTCATAAGCTTTCAGACGGTATACTTTACCTTTATTCGTAAAGAACATCAAATAATGATGCGTATTCGTCACGAATAAATGTTCGACGAAATCATTGTCCTTGGTATCCATTCCGACAATGCCACGTCCTCCACGCTTCTGGTTCCGATACGTCGTAACCGGAAGACGCTTAATGTAACCCGTATGCGTAATCGTGATAACGACATCTTCACGCGGGATGAGGTCTTCATCTTCGATGCTTTCCTCACCAACCGTAATTTCGGAACGTCGCTCGTCACCGAATTTCTCTTTAATTTCATTCAATTCTTCGCTAATGATGGCTAGAATCAGATTCTCATCAGCAAGAATCGCTTTAAGCTCAGCGATTTTCTTCATAAGTTCGGCATATTCAGCTTCGATCTTCTCACGTTCTAAGCCAGTTAAACGCTGTAAACGCATGTCGAGAATAGCTTGAGCTTGATCGAGGCTCAAATTAAATGTTGTCATGAGCCCTTCTCTAGCTTCATCCGTTGTACGGGAAGCACGAATCAAGGCAATAACTTGGTCCAAGTGATCAAGTGCGATGCGTAAGCCTTCCAAAATGTGAGCGCGCGCTTCCGCTTTGCGCAGATCATACTCTGTTCTACGGCGAATGACTTCTTGCTGATGCTTGAGATAATAATGCAGCATCTCGCGAAGATTTAGAACCCTTGGTTCGCCGTTGACGAGTGCAAGCATAATAATACCGAAGTTCGATTGCATCGCCGTATGTTTAAATAAGTTATTCAGAACAACGTGAGGATTGACGTCGCGACGAAGCTCGATGACAACTCGCATACCGTTGCGGTCGGACTCATCTCGAAGATCCGTGATACCATCAATCTTTTTCTCACGAACAAGCTCTGCTATTTTTTCAACTAATCTAGCTTTATTTACTTGATAAGGCAGCTCATTAACAATGATTCTAGCTTTATTATTGTTTTCTTCAATAACAGTTCTAGCACGCATCGTAACTGAACCTCTGCCTGTTTGATAGGCTTGTCTAATCCCCTCACGGCCTAGGATAAAGCCAGCTGTTGGGAAATCCGGTCCTTTGATAGCTTGCATCAATTCAAGAGGTGTAATATCCGGATTTTCAATCATCATTTGGATACCTTCGATAACCTCACGAAGGTTATGAGGAGGAATGTTCGTAGCCATCCCTACCGCAATCCCGGAGCTTCCGTTCACAAGTAAGTTGGGAAAACGAGAAGGCATAACAACCGGTTCATTTTCTTCGCCATCATAATTTGGTTTATAGTCAATTGTCTCTTTGTTAATATCACGAAGAAGCTCCATCGCGATCTTCGACAAGCGAGCTTCGGTATAACGCATGGCCGCTGCCATATCACCGTCGATCGATCCAAAGTTACCATGACCATCTACCAGCATATAGCGAAGTGAGAAATCTTGCGCCATTCGAACCATCGTCTCATATACCGCAGTGTCTCCGTGCGGATGGTACTTACCGATGACTTCACCGACGATTCTCGCCGATTTCTTATGTGGTTTATCTGGAGACATGCCTAGTTCAGACATCGCAAACAAGATACGACGATGAACAGGCTTCAGACCGTCTCTTACATCTGGCAGTGCACGACTGACAATGATACTCATCGCATAGTCTAAGAAAGATGTACGCATTTCGGTAGAAATGTCAATTTCTTTAACTTGCGAATGTAATTCTTCGCTCATGAATGTTCCTCCTGAAAGCTTACATCGTTAGCAACGTCTAGGACGTTTAGATATCTAGATTTTTCACGTACTTCGCATGTTCCTCGATGAAATCTCTTCTAGGTTCTACGTTATCTCCCATCAATGAATCAAAGAGCGTATCTGCTTCAATCGCATCTTCGATCGTTACTTGAAGGAATGTACGGCTTTCTGGATCCATCGTCGTTTCCCACAATTGTTCTGGATTCATCTCACCAAGTCCTTTGTAACGCTGCACATTGACTTTGGCGCCTTCACCGAACTCCTGCATGATGGCTTCTCTTTGCTTTTCGTTATACGCATAGCGAACCGTTTTATTTCTTTCAAGTTTGAAAAGTGGAGGTTGTGCAATATACACATAACCGGTTTCGATTAATTTTTTCATGTACCTGTAGAAGAAAGTAAGCAGAAGCGTACGAATATGCGCTCCGTCAACGTCAGCATCGGTCATGATAATAATTTTGTGATAACGTGCCTTAGTGATATCGAAATCGTCACTGATCCCTGTGCCAAAGGCTGTAATCATCGCACGAATTTCTGTATTGGATAGAATTCGATCCAATCTAGCTTTCTCTACATTCAAAATTTTTCCGCGAAGTGGAAGAATCGCTTGGAAGTGACGATCACGTCCTTGCTTAGCTGATCCGCCTGCAGAGTCACCTTCTACGATGTAAATCTCACTGATAGAAGCATCCTTGGATGAGCAATCTGCTAGTTTACCTGGCAGCGCGCTTACTTCCAATGCGCTTTTACGACGAGTTAATTCTCTGGCTTTACGCGCAGCTTCTCTTGCTCTTGCCGCTTGAATCCCTTTTTCGAGAATCTTCTTCGCAACCGAGGGGTTCTCTTCCATAAATGTTTGCAGCTTCTCGGCAAATAGAGATTCTACAATACCACGGACTTCACTATTTCCTAGTTTGGTCTTCGTTTGACCCTCAAATTGAGGCTCTGGAATTTTCACGGAAATAATGGCTGCAAGACCTTCGCGCACATCATCCCCCGATAGGTTGGAGTCACTTTCTTTCAACGAATTACTTTTGCGGGCATAGTCATTCAAGATCCGCGTTAGCGCACTTTTAAAACCGGACTCGTGAGTACCACCCTCATGTGTATTGATGTTATTCGCGAAGGAGTAAATGTTTTCAGTATAGCTATCGTTGTACTGAAGGGCAATCTCGATGGAAATATTATCCTTGGAGCCTTCCACATAGATTGGCATTTCATTGACGACTTCACGGTTACGGTTCAAATGCTGAACGAAGGAAACAATCCCACCCTCGTACCTATGTGTATTGACCGTATCCGTACGCTCATCAATTAAGTTAATTTCGAGCCCTTTATTCAAGAAAGCTAGCTCACGAATTCTGGATTGAAGCGTATCGTAATCATATTCAACTGTTTCTTTGAATATCTCCGGATCTGGTTGGAACGTAACTTGTGTACCTGTCTCCTCGGTTTCGCCAATGACTTTCACATCATACTGAGGCGTACCGCGGCGATATTCTTGTTGATGAATTTTGCCTTTATACTTAACTTGAACCGTTAGCAGCTCAGACAGAGCATTTACGACGGAAATACCTACTCCATGCAGACCGCCTGAAACTTTATAACCGGAATCGTCTCCACCGAACTTACCGCCGGCATGAAGAACCGTGAGAACGACTTCTAACGTCGGTCTCTTTAACTTTGCATTTTCACCTACAGGGATTCCACGGCCATTATCAATAACGGTCACACTATTATTCTTATGAACGATAACATCAATTTTCGTACAGAAGCCGGCCAAAGCCTCATCGATACTGTTATCGACAACTTCCCATACGAGATGATGAAGTCCACGGGCACTGGTTGAACCAATGTACATACCCGGACGTTTACGAACGGCCTCTAGACCTTCCAGAACCTGAATCTGACTTTCATCATACGAGTTTTGATTCACAGACATGTTAATCTCACCTGCTTTTTTATATTAAAAAAAGGTTAATTCGTTAACAATTGATGCGCTCTTTTCTTGAGCGTGGTAGAGGAAATTGGAGAATAATACACTTTACTCTTCGTAACAACGAGTGATTTGCAATCTTCTTCGCCGATTTGCTCTGTTTTTTTATCTTTTAATGCTTGCTGTATGAATTGTTTCGATATTTTGGAAGATTTCTCTATCGAGATATCGAAAATAGCAATCAGTTCGGATGCCCTAATAATTTTCTCTCCACCCAAATGAATAAACATGCTCCTCAGCTCCTGCCGCTTACATTTCCTTTCAAAACATGAAACACGGAAGCATGATCCAGTTGATCCAAATGGACACTCTCTAGACCTGTTGTTGTAATAAAAGTTTGGACTTTCTGCTGAAACGTTCGGATCAGTTGTGTCTGTCTATACTCATCAAGCTCGGATAGCACATCATCCAGCAATAATAGGGGATACTCGCCAACTTCCTCATGAATAAGCTCTATTTCTGCAAGCTTAAGTGATAACGCTGTTGTTCGCTGCTGACCCTGTGATCCATACGTTTGGACTTCTTTCTCGTTGATGTAAAAAAGAAGATCGTCACGATGAGGGCCCACTAGCGTAACACCTCTTCGGAATTCCTGATCTCTAACCAATGATAACTTTATCATAAATTGGTCTAATAAAACAGATTCATCTTCAAACGGTGTCATGTCAAAAGAGGGGGAATAGCGAATAAGAAGCTCCTCACTATCATTCGTAATCCCTCTATGGATCGTTTCTGCCCATTGTTGTAGCTTCTTAATAAAGCTTTGACGTTTTTTCATAATTTTAACACCATACTGTGCTAATTGTTCATTCCAAATGTCTAACATCGCGTCTGGCGCGGTTTTTCCTGGGAAAGATTGCTTTAAATAATTGTTCCGCTGCACCAATATTTTCTGGTATTGCGATAAATCATGTAAATAAGAGGGTTGTACTTGACCAATCTCCATATCGAGGAAACGCCTTCTAATACCAGGAGTTCCTTTGACGATCTCTAAATCTTCCGGAGCAAACATGACCACATTCAAAGCACCTATAAAGTTACTAAGCTTCTTTTGTTCAAGGCCATTGATTTTCGCTTTTTTACCTTTGGTCGAAATGGAGAGATCTAGTTTACAGCTGCCATATCGCTTCTGAATTTCCGCATGCAGCTGCGTCTGCTCACCGTTCCAGCCAATTAATTCTTTATCCTGATGGGTGCGATGTGATTTCGTCATGGCCATTACATAGATTGATTCCAACAAATTTGTTTTGCCCTGGGCGTTAGGCCCCACGAATATATTCACATTGCTATCCGTTGTTAGCTCAATCTGGTCGTAATTTCTGTAATGACTGAGTACGAGTCTGTTCAAAAACATGGGTGGCCATCCTCCTGGGCTAATCCGATCAGGAGCTAACGACTTCGAATTGTCCGAAACCCTCCACGGTTACCACATCTTGCGGCACGAGTTTCCGGCCTCTACGATTTTCTGCTTGTCCGTTCACTTCAATTTTTGTATCCACAACAAAAAATTTGGCTTGTCCACCTGTGGATATACAGTCCGATAATTTTAGAAACTGTCCAAGTGTAATATAGTCCGTATTTATAGGGATCTGTTTCATATAGCGCACTCCTTAATTCGTTGTTCGATACGGCAAAATAAGCTGCAGAATGTTTGTGGAATCTTGAGGTTTCATGATGATTGGCTGCATAGCTCCAGTAAATCCGATGTGTATGAACTCGGAATCAAGAACTTTAAGCGCATCGAGCATATATTTGGAGTTAAAAGAGATTTTGAGTAACTCACCAGCAATATGCTGCAGGTTAATTTGCTCCGTTACTTTTCCAAGCTCGGAAGAACTTGAAGAAATCTCAATCGTCTGGTCTTCAAGCATCATCATTTTCACAATGTTCGTCTTATCTTCTCTGGAAAGTAAGTAAGCACGATCGATGGCTTCAGCCAATTCTTTGGTTGGTACGACCATTTCGGTTTGAAAAGATTGCGGAATCAGCTTAGATGTATCCGGGTAAGTTCCGTCTAAAATGCGAGAATAGAACAAAATCGAATGAATTTTGAATAAAACCTGGTTGTCTGAAATAACTATATCTATAAGGGAGTTTTGATCAGGCAAAATTTTGCTTAATTCGTTGAGAGTTCGGCCTGCGATAACAATGTTTGGAAGTTGATGGGCATTATCATTATCAACCGTTACTTCTCTGCTAGCTAGTCGATGGCGATCACAAGCAATAAATTTCAGTTTATCGCCTGAGATGTTCCAGAGCACACCCGTAAGAATAGGCGTCGATTCATTCGTTGATACGGCATAAGAAGTTTGCTTAATCATCGTTTTCAGTAAATCGCTGGGCAAACGAAGCATTTTACTTTCTTCGATTTCGGGAAGCAGCGGATATTCATCGGGATCGAGCCCCATGATTTGAATCTCAGAAGAACCTGAACGAATAATTGTTTGAAAATTATTTCTTACTTCGATTTCGATTAATTGTGCAGGTAGTTTACGAATAATTTCAACGAAGAATTTGGCTGGAAGAACGACACTACCGGCTTGAAATAGTTCAATAATTTTAATCTTGTCATTTTCACTAGGGGTAAAGCTTTGAATGGAAATATCCGTATCGCTTGCTGTAAGGGTTACACCGCTTAAGGTTGCATCTATTTTGATCCCTGTAAGGATAGGTATGGTTGTACGAGAGGATATGGCTTTGGAAACGTGACCAATGGATTCAATTAGATGGTCTTTTAGGATGGTTAATTTCATGATTTCACTCCTGTGGTTCTTTTTTTCATTGCGTTAGCATAATCATTATATAATAACATTCTTTATTAGTAATAGCAGTAGGGGCTCTGGATATGTGGATATGTGGATGAACCTTATATAAATCAAGCCTATCCACATGTGCATAGATTGTGCATAGGCTTACCCAAAATTAAATGTTATCAAGAGGGGTTCTTGATGCGTTCTGTCAGATTATGAACGATCTTGTAAAGATCCTGATCTACTTTTAATTGTTGTGATATTTTATCATGGGCATGGATAACCGTTGTATGGTCACGACCACCAAAATTATCTCCGATTTTCGGCAAAGAGAAGTCCGTTAGCTCACGTGCCAGGTACATCGCGACCTGTCTAGGGAATGCGACGGCTTTTGTTCGTTTACGGGCTTTAAAATCCTCCAGCTTTAAACCATAGAATTCTCCAACCCGCTGCTGAATATCCTGTATCGTGATTACCCGTGGTCGATTCGATGGAATAATATCTTTCAATGCCTCGGCTGTTAGATGCACGCTAATATCCTGATTAATAAGGGATGAGTAGGCAACAACTCGAATCAAAGCACCTTCAAGCTCACGAATATTCGTATCGATTTGGTTCGCGATATAGATCATCGCTTCATTCGGAATCTCCAGATTCTCTGCTTTCGCTTTCTTGCGGAGAATGGCTATGCGTGTTTCTAAATCAGGGGGCTGAATGTCTGTAATTAATCCCCACTCAAATCTCGAACGTAACCGATCTTCCAGGGTTGGAATTTCTTTAGGCGGCCGGTCACTAGAGATAATAATTTGTTTGCCTTCTTCATGAAGCGCATTAAATGTATGGAAAAACTCCTCCTGCGTACCTTCTTTACCAGCGAGGAATTGAATATCATCAATTAACAATACATCGATCGTTCTATATTTATTACGAAATCCTTCGCCGCGGTTATCACGGACCGCATTAATAAATTCATTCGTGAACTTTTCTGATGAAATATATAAAACACGTGCCCCAGGGTTATGTTCTAACACATAGTGACCGATGGCATGCATTAAATGTGTCTTACCTAAACCAACTCCTCCATATAGAAAGAGGGGATTATAAGCTTTAGCAGGTGCCTCGGCAACAGCTAAGGATGCAGCATGAGCGAATCGATTGCCGGATCCAATAACAAACGTATCAAAGGTATACCTAGCATTCATCATATTCGTAAAATTTTCTTCACCTGTAACGATCGCAGGACCTTTAGGAGGGAAAACAGTTGGTTGAACCGCTGTTGACTGAGATTTCTGCTCTTCCGTTTCAATGATGAATTTCACAGAAACCTGTTTACCCGTAAAGTCATAAATGGTTCCTTCAATTAGCTTGGTATAGCGGCTTTCGAGCCATTCCTGAGCAAAATTGTTGGGCGCACAAATAACGACAGTTGAATCATTGAATACTGTCGCTTTGGTTGATTTAAGCCAAGTGTCGAAACTTGGTTTACTGAGCTTAGTTTGAATAATTGTTAAAATTTGCTGCCATAAGTCCGTAGAATGGCCTTCCACAGTAATTCACTCCTTTGAAATCAAACATGTGGCATAAGGCCAGTAAAGATATGTTCGGTTTATAAAGCTTTATTGTAAAATCTCGAATATAAGCAATTCACATTAAACGTTCGGCTTAATCGAAATCTGTATATAGTTTGTGCGGTTAACAACGAAAAGAACCTTTATGTCTGATGCGGTCAAGAAAGGACGATTTTTGTCGATTTTATCCACATTATTAAGGATCGGCTGAAATGACTTATTCTTGTAGAGGGAAAATTGTGCACATTGTTATCCACAGGTTGTTGATAAGTCGGAGAGTTAGTGGTGTCTATCCACAACAGAAACATTATCATCTTATCAAAAGATTACTTGTTAATCAACGGATTGTTTGATATTATCCACATTTACAACAAGTTGTGCATAGATTTTGTTCACAACACAAGATATTGTTGATATTATGTTAATTTTCGACAAGCTTCTCTGTGGAGAGGTGAAATTTTATACACAGGTTGTTCTTTTTTTATATTTATGGAGAAAATGTCTTCTTCACCTGTACACTCGGGTATGTTGACTTTCTGCTGTAGAAATGATTTAATGAGTAGTAGAAATTTTGTAGGATGGATATCCTCAGGTAGGGAGGTGCTATAGATGGGTCCGACGTTTAACCCGAATACGAGAAAGCGTAAGAAGAATCATGGTTTCCGTAAAAGAATGAGCACGAAGAACGGTCGTAAAGTTCTGCAAGCTCGTCGTCTTAAAGGAAGAAAAATTCTTAGCGCGTAAAAAATGGAGCTCCGGAAGGGGCTTTTTTTTTTGCATTTTGAGGGATTGGTTTATATGGGGATAATTCTGTTAAAACTATATAAGCTAACTAATATTGTAGTGAACCTAATTTAATCACGGAGTCATCTGTCTGGAGCGTACATAATCGTGGAGAAAATATATAGATTAGCTAAAAGAGAAGACTTCAATAAGGTATATCGATATGGGAAGTCGATGGCGAATCATCAATTCGTACTATATTATTTACCCCAACCTAAATTGGAACAATTTCGCCTTGGGGTGTCTGTGAGTAAAAAGGTAGGCAATGCTGTTGTTCGAAACCGGCTCAGACGAATGATGAAGGAAATTATCCGGTTGAAAAAAGAGAATATGACGCCACATTATGACTACATCTTATTGGCTAGAAAACCAGTGACTGAAATGGACTATGCCGAGATGGAGAAAAGTATCTGGCATGTCATTCGCAAAGCTTCTTTATTAAAAAGAAATGATGTCATTAAAAAGTAACGTAATATTTCCTTGCAAGCTGAAGATGTGTTATAGTTTATGATGGAAAAGATATTTAGGAGGATCTCATTTTGACTCGTCGAATTTATATGCTAGCTTCACTCTCAGCGTTGATCTTATTACTGTCCGGATGTAGTCCGTCAAGTTCAGCTATGGCACCTATTGATCCGAATACCGCAAGTTTTTTCGTTAAATATTTTGTGTACCCGCTTTCGATGACGCTGGACTGGTTCGCTGATCATTTATGGGGTCAATACGGATTATCCATCATGGTCGTTACCTTGATCATTCGTTTAATTATTTTGCCGCTTACACTTAAGCAGTATAAAAGTTCCAAACGGATGCAGGATCTACAGCCAGAGATGAAGAAGCTCAAAGAAAAGTATAAAGATGATGCGAAGAAACAGCAGGAAGAAACAATGAAGCTGTTTCAACAAAATGGTGTGAATCCATTAGCAGGATGTTTCCCAATCATTGTTCAAATGCCAATTCTAATTGCTCTTTATCAAGCGATTATGCGTAATGATCACATCCGTGAACATACTTTCCTATGGATGAATCTTGGACAACCGGATCACCTGTACATTCTTCCGCTGATTGCCGCGGCAACGACATTCGTTCAACAAATGTTTATGTCTTCCCAAATGAATCAACAAATGAAAAGCTTATTATATATTTTCCCAGTTATGATTTTCGTGATGTCCATGAATTTCGCAGCTGCGCTTCCGCTTTACTGGATTTACGGTAACATCTTCACAATCATTCAGTCTTACTTTATTTATGGTTCTCCTGCATCACAAAAGGCGGCGCAAAAAAATAAGGGTGGCCTGTCCAAATGAAAAAAATTGTGGTGACTGGAAAGACTATTGAGCTAGCTGTTAAATCCGGTTTATCTCAATGGCAAGTTTCCGAGGATCGTGTAAACATTCATATTTTGGAGCAACCCTCTCGAGGGTGGTTCGGATTTATTGGTACCAAAGAAGCTAAAGTAGAGCTTGAATTGATTCCAGATCCACTTGAGGAAGCCATTGCTTTCTTACAAGATATGTTCGCAGCGATGCAGATTTCCATCACCATAGATACGCGTAAAGATCGTGAAGGCTATATCTTGAATATGAGTGGCTCTGAATTAGGTATTCTGATCGGTAAAAGAGGACAAACACTGGATGCTTTGCAATATTTGGTGAATATCGTTGCAAACCGGTATGCGAATTCTCATTTTCGTATTATCTTAGATGCGGAAAATTTCAGAGATAGACGTAAGAAAACGTTGGAGGAGCTCGCAGTTAGGCTTGCCAATCGTGTGATTAAGTCTAAAAAAGAAGTGATTCTTGAACCCATGAATTCTCAGGAACGAAAGATTATTCATGCTGAATTACAGGGACATCCAGTTGTAAAAACATACAGTAAAGGCGAAGAACCGAACCGTCGGGTGGTTATCGCTGTCAAATAATGCTACCGCAATGACTTTGATCATGTCATTGCTTTTTCTTTAAGATGAGGTAAATTCGAGGTGTAAATACTATGTTAAATGATACGATTGCTGCTATTTCTACACCGCTTGGTGAGGGTGGGATAGCGGTTATTCGTGTGAGCGGAGACGAAGCTGTTCCACTCGTGGAACGTATTTTTCGCTCTAAAACGAAATTATCTGTTGCTGAGACGCATACGGTACATTATGGATTCATAATAGAACCTGCTTCTGCCCAAAAGGTAGAGGAGGTTCTAGTTACGTTAATGAAAGCTCCACGTTCATTTACGATGGAAGATGTCGTGGAGGTCAGCTGCCACGGGGGCATTGTATCTGTGAAGAAGGTACTCGATCTATTGCTGCAGCAGGGAGTTCGGTTAGCTGAACCCGGTGAGTTCACGAAGCGAGCATTCTTAAATGGTCGGATTGATCTGACCCAGGCTGAAGCGGTGATCGATTTAATCCGGGCCAAATCGGATAGAGCTTTCAAGGTAGCTTTGAAGCAAGTAGAAGGAAATCTGTCGAAGCAAATCAAGCATTTACGCTATATATTAGTGGAATTGATGGCTCACGTTGAAGTGAATATTGATTATCCTGAGCATGACGTAGAAGAGATGACGAACACTTTCATAAAGAGCAAGTGTGATACGGTAATGCTTGAAATTGACCGTCTTTTGGTAACCGCCGAGCAAGGGAAGATATTGCGAGAAGGTATTGAAACGGCCATTGTCGGGAAGCCAAATGTCGGCAAATCATCGCTTCTCAATGAATTAGCACAGGAGAATCGTGCAATTGTAACGGATATTCCAGGAACAACAAGGGATGTTATTGAGGAATTCGTGAATATTGGTGGTATTCCTTTGAAGCTGCTTGATACTGCGGGCATAAGGGAAACGTCAGATCTCGTTGAACAAATCGGAGTTGAGCGTTCGAAGACTGCTTTAGCAGAAGCAGATCTTATTTTGTTAGTGCTGAATAGTAATGAAGAGCTTGAATTCGATGAAATCGCACTGATGAAACAATTAGCGGATAAGCAAACGATTGTCATTTTAAATAAGACGGATTTAACTAGAAAGCTGAATGTCGAACAGGTTCTGAGTTATTTTCCACAGGAACGTATTGTTGAGTTATCACTGATTGAGAATAAAGGTATTGAAGATTTAGAAAAAGCGATCGCGGCAATTTTCTTTGAGGGTAAACTAGAATCAAGTGATTTGACGTATGTTAGTAATGTTCGACATATTTCACTATTGAAGCAAGCTAAACGTTCGTTACAAGATGCACTTGATGCTAATGAACAATATGTACCTATCGATATGATACAAATTGATATTCGAGCAGCTTGGGAGCAGCTTGGAGAGATTATTGGCGATTCCGTAGGAGAATCATTGATTGATCAAATATTTACACAATTTTGCCTAGGAAAATGAAAACGATAGCATTTTCGTTTTCATAAAAGAGGGAGGGACGTTTATTATGGGATATCACGCAGGTGATTATGATGTTATTGTCATCGGCGCCGGACACGCAGGTTGTGAATCTGCACTGGCCTCAGCACGCATGGGTTGTAATACGCTTTTATTAACGATTAATTTAGACATGGTTGCATTCATGCCTTGCAATCCATCTATTGGTGGTCCTGCAAAGGGCCACGTTGTTCGTGAAATTGACGCGCTTGGTGGCGAAATGGGTCGTAACATCGACAAAACGTATATTCAGATGCGAATGCTGAATACAGGGAAGGGCCCTGCGGTACATGCCCTGCGCGCACAAGCGGACAAATTTGCGTATCAGCATAAAATGAAAGAAACAATTGAAGCGACTCCAAACTTGACGTTACGTCAAGGTATGGCGGAAGAGCTCATTGTTGAAGGCGGCGTATGTAAGGGTGTTATTACGAAAACAGGTGCTGAATACTACTCCAAGGCGATCGTTTTAACGACAGGGACTTATTTAAGAGGGAAAGTTATTATGGGCGAGCTTATGTATGAGAGTGGACCAAATAATCAGCAGCCTTCTGTTAAATTATCGGAATCCTTGCGTAAACTTGGATTTGATCTTGTTCGATTCAAAACAGGGACTCCGCCGCGCGTTCATAAGGATTCAATTGATTTTAGCAAAACGGAGATTCAACCGGGTGATGATGAGCCGAAATTTTTCTCATTTGAGACAAAAGCTGAGATTGGTGGTAATGATCAGCTGCCATGTTGGTTAACGTACACGTCTGAGGAAACTCACAACATTATTAATTCTAATTTGCACCGTGCTCCAATGTTCTCGGGGGCTATTGAAGGAACAGGTCCAAGATATTGCCCATCCATTGAGGATAAAATAGTTCGATTTGCTGATAAACCTAAGCATCAAATCTTTCTTGAGCCAGAGGGACGTAATACTTCGGAATATTATGTTCAAGGGTTATCAACGAGCATGCCAGAAGATGTTCAATTGGGTATTCTGCGCTCAATTCCTGGATTAGAGAAAGTGGAAATGATGCGTACCGGTTATGCGATTGAATATGATGCGGTAGTTCCTACTCAGCTGAAACCTTCTTTGGAAACGAAGTTGGTAAGTGGTCTATTCACTGCTGGGCAAATTAATGGAACATCGGGATATGAGGAAGCTGCTGGTCAAGGGGTTATGGCTGGGATTAATGCGGCTCGTAAAGTTCAAGAGAAAGAAGCTATCGTCCTTGATAGATCGGAAGGATATATCGGCGTTTTAATTGATGATCTTGTAACAAAAGGTACGAATGAACCTTACCGTCTATTAACCTCACGCGCGGAGTATCGTTTACTTCTTCGCCATGATAATGCTGACCTAAGACTAACGCCAATTGGGCATGAAATTGGGCTTATTTCAGACGAACGATATGCTGCATTTTTAAATAAGAAGGCTTTGATTGATCAAGAAATTGAACGTTTGACTAACGTTAAGGTTAAACCAGAACCTCATGTGCAGGAATTACTAAAGAGTTTGGAAAGCGTGCAGTTGAACAATTCTGTGCCAGCCATTTCGCTGCTTCGTCGTCCTGAGATTGAATATAAACATATTGAACAGATGACTCCTTCTCCACTTGAGCTTGACGATGAAATGAAAGAACAAGTAGGGATTCAAGTGAAATATGCTGGCTACATCGAAAAACAAAGCAATCAAGTGGAACGTTTGCGTAAGATGGAAAAGAAGAAAATTCCGGATGATATCGAGTATAGCGAAATACACGGGATTGCGACAGAAGCTAAGCAGAAGTTAGCTAAAATTCGTCCGATATCTATTGGTCAAGCATCTCGTATCGGTGGCGTTACACCTTCGGATATTTCTATCCTGCTTGTTTATTTGGAACACTACAACAGAGTCATTGCGGCTAGAGGTTAACTCATGGATCCTATTCAACAACAGTTTGTTCAATTATTAGTGAAACAACAAATTTCTCTTTCTGTAGATCAGCTTAATCAATTTGAGTTGTATTACAAGACACTTGTAGAGTGGAACGAGAAAATGAATTTAACGGGTATTACAGAGAGAGATCAAGTTTACTTGAAACATTTCTATGATTCTCTTTCTGTTTCTTTCAATTATAATGTGAGCCAAGTATCATCCGTAGCAGATATAGGCTCTGGAGCTGGATTTCCGAGTATTCCTTTGAAAATTGCTTTTCCACATCTTAAAATCACGATCGTTGATTCTTTGAATAAACGTATCTTGTTTTTAAGAGAGTTAGTTACGCAACTCGGGCTTTCTGATACCGAATGTGTTCATGGTAGAGCAGAAGACATTGCTAGATTACCTAAATATCGAGATCAATTTGATTTGGTTACGGCTAGAGCTGTGGCACGGTTGCAGGTTCTAAATGAATTTTGTCTTCCTTTTGTTAAGAAAGGTGGAACGTTCATTGCGATGAAAGGTTCAGAGATTGATGAGGAACTAAGCGAGGCTTCATTCAGTTTAGCAGAGTTAAGAGGGAAGGTAGTCAAGGTGAATCGTATGCAGCTACCAATTGAGGAATCGATACGGCATTTTGTAGAGATTCATAAACTAGCATCGACTCCGGCTAAGTATCCTAGGAAAGCAGGTATCCCGCTTAAGGAACCTTTGGTCAAATTGTGAATTTGTTCCACGTGAAACATTTACATGGATTCAAGTGTTAAATAGAAGGAAATTGGGACTCTATGTTGAATTAATAATAGAGTGAATTTAGAGATTGCACTTGTCATACTTCGACGTAATATTGGCAAAATGTTTTCGTTTTCGTTCGTTGAAAAGAAAGTATAGGGTTATACTTTTGCTTCGCATCAACCTTGACAAACGCACTCGTCCGTTAGGTACGAAGGTGCCGTTTATCCTTGTGTAGGACGAAGAGGTCGTCTATCTTTGGATCATTTTGGTCGCTTAAACTACGGGAAGAGTTGGTGGTAAGTTTTCCTATGAAAGAACAAATTTCAAAGCTATTTGGCCTAACAGATCGATCAACGACTGATGAGGTCAAGAACATATCGGTGAATAGTATTATTCCAAGTCCGTATCAGCCAAGGTTGCTGTTTGATGATGATCGTATTGATGAGCTCATGCAAACAATTCGAACTCATGGTATCATTCAGCCCATCGTAGTCAGAGTTAAAAACAACACGTTCGAGCTAATTGCCGGTGAACGACGTCTAAGAGCTGTTAAAAAGCTGGGTCTCGATACAATCCCTGCGATTGTACGTGATTTCAACGATTCTCAAGCAGCATCTATTGCTCTTATCGAAAATTTACAGCGCGAAGGTCTTACGGCAATAGAAGAGGCTGCTGCTTACCAACAATTAATAGAGATGCATGATTTAACACAGGAAAGCTTAGCGCAGCGTCTTGGTAAAAGCCAATCTACGATTGCAAATAAGATCCGCTTATTACATCTAAGCGAACCTGTTAAGATGGCTTTAATGGAACGTAAAATTACTGAACGTCATGCCAGAGCGTTGTTGGCGCTTGATCAAGAGGAACTTCAAGTGAAAGTGCTTGAAGAAATCATCACCAAAGAGCTGAATGTAAAGCAAACAGAAATTAAAATTAATTTTTTGAAGGAAGCTACTAAACTCAAGAAATCTCGTCGTGTCTCTTTTACGAAGGATGTTCGGTTAGCTTTAAATACAATTCGTCAATCCGTTGAAATGGTATCGAGCTCTGGTTTAAATATTAATACATCTGAGCAAGATCATGATGATCATTACGAAATTATAATTAAGATTCCTAAACGATAATAAAGCATTTATTGCTACCTTAAACGGCGCAAGCCGTTTTTTTGCATCTTATGGACATAAACTATCAAATATTGATAAGGTAACTCGCCCATAGATATGTTAAGATAGTAATACTGCTTTAGTATGGCATTTGGAACATAAGCGATTGAGGTGAAATGGTTTTGTCTAAAATAATTGCAATAACAAATCAGAAGGGTGGCGTCGGTAAGACGACAACTTCTGTGAATTTAGGTGCTTCCCTAGCCTCTTTAGGGAAAAGGGTGCTTCTCGTTGACATCGACCCACAAGGCAATACAACAAGTGGTATAGGTGTAAACAAAGCGGATGTTGTTAATTGTATTTATGATGTACTAATTAATGATGTTCATCCCAAAGATGCAACGGTTGATACCAATGTTCCAAATCTCAAAATAGTACCTGCAACGATTCAGTTGGCAGGAGCTGAAATAGAACTTGTACCAACGATTTCAAGGGAAGTACGATTAAAGAAATCCCTCCAGCTAGTGAAACATTTATATGATTACATCCTTATTGATTGTCCTCCGTCACTAGGCCTTCTAACCATTAACTCATTAACTGCTGCTGATTCTGTCATTATCCCAATTCAATGTGAATACTATGCGCTTGAAGGATTAAGCCAGCTGCTCAATACCGTTCGCTTAGTTCAAAAGCATCTCAATACAGGGCTTCAAATTGAAGGCGTTTTGTTGACTATGTTCGATGCAAGAACTAACCTTGGGATACAGGTTATTGAGGAAGTTAAGAAATACTTCCAAACTAAAGTATATCAAACGATTATTCCAAGAAATGTTCGCTTAAGTGAAGCGCCCAGTCATGGACAATCTATTATCACGTATGATCCTAGATCAAAAGGCGCGGAAGTGTATTTAGAGCTTGCGAAGGAAGTGATCTCTGTATGACCAAAGGCCTTTCTAAAGGTTTAGGTAAGGGATTGGATGCTTTAATTACTTCTTTACATATCGATGATAGTGATAAAGTTATTCAAATTCCATTATCTCAGTTGAGAGCAAACCCTTATCAACCTAGAAAAAATTTTAATGAAGATAGTATTAGAGAATTAGCTGATTCCATTAAAGAACACGGTGTTATTCAACCGATTATCGTTCGTAAAGTTCTCAAGGGTTTCGAGATTATTGCAGGTGAGCGGAGGTTCCGTGCTTCTCAAGTATCAGGGATTCCGACGATTCCTGCTGTTGAAAGAAATTTTTCGGATCAACAAGTTATGGAAATCGCTCTGATTGAGAACGTACAACGTGAAGATCTCAATGCGATGGAAATTGCCTTTGCTTATCAAGGTATCATTGATCAGTTTTCTCTCACACAAGAAGAGCTTTCTGCAAAGGTTGGAAAGAGTAGATCACATATTGCTAACTTTCTGAGATTGCTGCAACTTCCTGAATCCATTAAACAATATGTTTCACGTGGAACATTATCAATGGGACATGCTAGAGCTATTGTGGGTGTGAAGGACGATAAGGTGAAGAAAGAACTCGCAGAAACGACCATAAGTAAACAATGGAGTGTACGTGAGTTAGAAGAAGCTGTGAAAACGTTGGAAGAGACACCAGGGCAAGAAAAAGAAAGAAGTAAGCAAAAAGAAAAGAACAGAGATCCATACATTAATCAAGCTGAAGATCAGTTGAGAGATATATACCGCACAACGGTGAAAATTAAAAATCAGCAGGATAAAGGTAAGATTGAACTTCTCTACTATTCCAAAGATGATTTAAACCGTCTACTAGAATTACTTCAAGGAAAAATCTCTTAAAATTAGATAGCATACCGATGGTTTTCTTTCGAACTGAAAGATCAAACTAAGGTATGCTATATTTATGAGTTGATGAGTAAGTTTAAAGACAGCGTAAGCTGTTTATCCATGAGAGAGGGTGACAAAATGAAGGGTGTTATGTATTTTGATCAAGCGGCATCTTCGTGGCCAAAGCCGCCTGCCGTTATGGATGCCATGATGCAATGCATGCATGAGTTCGCAGCTAATCCAGGCAGAGGCAGTCATCAGATGGCAGTGAAAGCCAGTAGGGTATTATTTGAAACACGAAAAAATACGGCACGTTTATTCGGAATCAGAAACCCTAATGATATATCGTTTGCATTGAATACAACCCATGCGCTGAACCAAGCGATCAAAGGCTTCGTAAAAGCCGGGGACCACGTGATATGCACCAATATCGAGCACAACTCCGTACGTAGACCGCTTGAATATTTGAAAGCTTCAGCACAGGTAGAACTTACGTATATCCCTAGTGATGAACAAGGTAATATTCGATTAGATGAATTGAAGAAGGCATTTAAACCCAATACAACACTAGTTGTTGTCAATCATAGTTCAAATCTGTTGGGGACAATTATGCCAGTTGGTGAAATAGGAGACATCTGTCGTGCTCAAGGCGTTAGGCTGCTCGTAGACGCGGCTCAGAGCGCCGGTATACTGCCAATTGATGTAGCGGGTATGAATATTGATATGTTGGCATTTCCGGGCCACAAAGGGCTCCTAGGGCCTCAAGGGACAGGTGGTTTATACATTCATCCGGACATTGATTTAGAGCCGCTATTACATGGTGGAACGGGGAGTCAATCGGAGGCCATACATCAACCCACCGTGCGACCAGATCGCTATGAAGCTGGGACTCAAAATACAGTTGGAATAGCGGGACTGAATGAAGGCGTGAAATTTGTCTTGGCTGAAACCGTAGAAAAGATTCATGAAAAAGAGTGGCGTCAAACGCAGCTCCTGATGGAAGGGTTACTGGGAATTGAAGGAGTCACGGTTCTTGGGCCGATGCTTGGACAAAATAAAACAGGAATTGTTTCCTTTAATATTAACGATGCGGATTCATCGGAAGTGGCCTTTATCCTGGATCAATCTTTTCAAATTGCCGTTCGTTCAGGCTATCATTGTACGCCACTTGCGCATGAAGCTGCTGGAACTTTAGCTAAAGGTGCGGTAAGAGCAAGTATTGGCTATTTCACAACGGATAATGAAGTGGTTGCCTTGATTGATGCTGTAAAAGAGATTCAAACGCAGTATGCGAAGTAGAAAGAGGGATAAATCATGGGGGAACTGTTTGGCCTTGATGGTGGGGCCATCGTATTAACTTGTTTCGCATTAATCGTTGTGCTATTTATTTTCATATTAGTCGTATCAATTAAATTAGCTTCCTTGCGTAAACAATATACACAAATGATGAACGGCTCAAAAGCAGAGAATATGGAACAACTCATTATTGACATGCAAAAAGGATTGAACGAGCAAAAGGCCGAATCAGTAGCGACTTCAGCCATGGTTGAAACAATTCGTCAAGCATTGATGAAGACGAAGTCGAAAATCGCGATCCATCGTTATAATGCCTTCAATGAAGGTGGAAGTGATTTAAGTTTTACAATAGCTATATTAGATGATTATCAAGATGGGGTTATTCTAACGGGAATTCATAGTCGCGAGCAAATGTATTTATATGCTAAGCCAATTCAGAATGCACAATCAACATATACGCTAAGCCCTGAAGAAAAAGAAGCGATTACTCAAACTTTAAAGCAGCTGTAGCATTAGGTGTATAAGATTGTGTGCGGCGCAAAGCAGAATGAAGAGCGTCACCAATAATATTGGCCATATTCATGACTAAGCTAAGCCGCGTGTTCTGCAGGACGAAATACTCCATAAATCCACCGACATTTACAATCCCAGTTACATGGATGTTACCAACTGGAGGCAAATCTTTATTAACACCAGCGCCAGGTTTAAGTGGTCCATCGGCAACCTGAATGCAACCGACGCTGGATACTTGACCAAGGCAAGCATCAATGGCAACGATGAAGGGGTTTTGAAATTGGTTATGGATTTTATCAACGGTTTCAGCTAAATTCATGGCATGGACAGGCTCATCTAAAGTACCGAAAAGATGGAGGTTGCGAAGGTTGGTCGTTCGATTCAAATGAGAACCAACTAACGGTCCTAAGGAATCACCAGTAGAACGATCGGTCCCTACACAAATGACAACGATAGGTTGATAGGTTGGTAGTTTGCTAAAGATGGTGTGCAAATGCTTTGAGAGAAGAAAAGGAGTATCGGCATCTGTATGTTGAATCTTCAGTGGTTCTAGAACCGTATTTTTCACTCCATCGAAACCAAATTGGAATTTCATCGTATCCCTCCAAGTGTTACTACTTTTTTTACTAGTATATGGAGAGATAGGGACATTTATACGTAGAAGAGGGGGACTTTCCCTGAAACTTTCAATCATGTTGCTAGCATTCGATTCTACTCAACAAGCACTGAGAGCAGAAATGCTGCTAGAGTATGCAGATATCGAGATCGACATAAGACCAACTCCGAAAGAAATCACTGCAGGCTGCGCATTGTCTATCGAATTTCCAGGAGAGAGTTTAGAACAAGTAAGAGACATTATTCATTCTGAAAATGTAGAAATAAGAGGCATCTATTTTAAAATTGAGGATAAATATGTTACGATGGAATGAAATTAAGGGGGGCTGCACATGGCCTTTGTAACTAAGTTTTTTTCAGATTTAGGTCAATGGATAAACGAACATATAACGAAACCGGAAATCATAGCTTCGATATTTTGGATTGTTGTTAAAATTATATTAATCTATGTAGTAGCTAAAGTTTGCATAAAAATCGCTGATAAAACAATTGCTCATATGATTTCAGCAAGAGATAAGTCTCCGTTGAAATTTGATAGAAGAAGAACGAACACAATAGGAAGTCTCATACATAATCTAATAGCTTACACGATCAATCTCATATGCATTATGCTGATACTAGGGCAAGTGGGGTTGAATATAGGCCCATTACTTGCTGGTGCAGGTGTACTCGGGCTAGCGATTGGTTTCGGGGCACAGAGTTTGGTGAAGGATGTAATAACAGGGTTCTTCATCATCTTTGAGGATCAATTCGGAGTGGGGGATGTCATTCAGATTGATTCATTCAAAGGTACAGTGGAAGAAATCGGGATTAGAGTAACTCGGATCAAGAGTTGGACAGGTGAAGTGCATATTATTCCGAATGGGAATATCAAACAAGTCACCAATTTTTCTACCTACAATTCACTTGCTGTAGTTGATGTAACGATTCCTCTTCATTTGGATATTGATAGAGCGACAGAAATCCTCAAGGAAACCGTGAAGCAAGTTCAGCTGCTAACCGATGATATTGTGAAGGAACCTGAGGTGCTTGGTGTTCAGATGGTGGGTACGACGGATTTGAAAATTCGCATTATCGCGGAGTGCAAGCCGACTAGACAATTTAATGTCACTAGACTTTTGAATATCGAGATTAAGAAGCAACTCAATATCACGCAAATAGAAGTGTTATAACGTAAGAAGATCATGTCCATAAATTCGGAAAAGGCGGTGACAGACGAATGGAGAAGAAGCAGTATCAACTTGGCGATATTGTGCAAATGAAAAAGCCCCATCCGTGTGGCACCAATGAAATGGAAATCATTCGGATGGGCATGGATATTCGGATCAAATGTGTAGGCTGTAAACACAGTGTGTTAGTGCCGAGAACGAAGTTCGAAAGTAAGCTAAAAAAAGTACTTCGATCGAATACAGAGGTACAAGAAGAGTCCTCCTAAAGGGTTCAAGAAAAACACTTGCGAGAGCCTGACTTTTTTGATACAATAAGTCCTGTTCTCGCTTTTCATGGAAAGGTACCCAAGTGGTCCAAGGGGGCTGACTCGAAATCAGTTAGGCGTCGCGAGGCGTGCGTGGGTTCGACTCCCACTCTTTCCGTACTCTAGTGGAACCAACATTTTGAACAAATTAAGAGCCTTTTACGTCTATAAAGACGTAGAGGGCTCTTTTGCTTTTGCAGGTAGGGAATAAAAGGCAAGGAAAGGAAGCAAAATAACCCCATATCTAGGCATAGGTAAAATAAAGGAGGTTGATCGTTATGAGAATTTGGTTAATGATGCTTCTGGTGCTAGCTGTGGTCATCACAGGGTGCTCCAAGAAGAATGAGGGAGGCACAGCAAGTCCAACTGCTGGAGTGACTGTACAGCCTTCTCCAGGGGCTTCTGCGACGCCAGGAGGGACAAACAGTCCAACGGGCGGAACAGCCGCTACTCCGACACCAAAGGCCGGAGACAATGCGACGAAGGATGAGCCTCTTCCTAAGATAACGAAGGAACAGGCCGATAAAATAAGTATGACAGGCACATATGATGACGTGGTGAAGCTGACAGGATCCAAGGGTAAGCTGGTTAAAGATGAGAATGGAAAGAAAACGTATGAGTTCGAGATATCCAATCAACCTGGTTATTATGTGCAGCTCGTTTTCTTTGCGGATGGTAAGATATCGGAGAAGCGAGTTTATCAGAAATAACGAGAGTAAAAAGGCCGCACACCCAAATGGGTTGTGTGGCCTTCTTACTTTCTTATTGGCGATAAAACCTAATATAGGGATCTTTGGTCGGAGACCAAAGTCTCTCCTTATTAAACGCGGTCGCTCATCTTCGAATGACCTCGATAGAGGTTTTCTCATAGAGAAGAAGTGGTAGTATTTGTGCCCTTATCAAAAATTTTCACACCATTGCCTGAACCCACATTGCCAAAGAGGATGGTTTCTCGGCAATTGGCATCCGAGATACGGATCGGTGCTTTGGTACAGCTATTTAGACTATTACCCGTCAACTGATTATTATCCGAGTACGAACCGCTATCTTTACCTTCGGCAGCGAGTAAAATACCGTCTGCTTTACAACTGCGAATAGAATTCTGACGAATCTGATTATCATAAGCATTAATGAGGACAATGCCGTTATTACCTATAGCTTGGAGCTGGTTATTGGATATGATATTGCGATGAGGGCGTTTTTGTTGGATGTCTGCTTGTCCCAGCAATTGAATACCAATATCGTCGATATCATTTAGAATATTAGCAGTGATCATATTGGAGATGCAGTGACCCTTGAGACGGATACCATAGGTATACCCTTTATTTCCGCTCGAATTCATAAAATTCTCAATGATGTTATCGGAAAGATTATTAAACTGACACGGTTCTTCTTTGGGACCGGATATAAGGTCAATCCCAGACTGATAGCATTTCTGCATGCGATTTCTCGCGATGACAGAACGACTGCTGCCATTGGTCAAAGTGATACACGATTGAAAGAGCATGTTGAATTGATTTTGTACAAAATGATGATTCTTAACATTACTGCACCAGATGCCATAACCTTGGGTATCGTAGTCTAACGTTCCGATGATGTTATCGAAGGTACAGTTCTCGACAACAACTCGGTTAGAATCGACGGATTTAACGCCATTATCGATCATGGAAAAGGTGCAGTCTGTGATGGTAATGTCGCTAGCTTGATCGAGCGCAATTCCGCATTCAACTCGTGGAACTGAGGCATTTCCGAAGGATCCAATTCCTTGGAAGGACAACCCTTGGATATGTACATATTGAACCGCAGATAAGTTAAGAAGACCGAATTTATGGGTGGATGACCGAAGGATGCTGCTGCTGCCGGCCCCCATTAAGGTAATGTTCGCGCTCACGCGTAAGGGTATCTTAAGGAAGTACATGCCTGGCGGGATGTAAACAATGCCACCTGATAAAGCAGCAGTATCGATTGCGCTTTGGATATAAGGAGCGTCGTCTTCATCATAACGTCGGTTGCCGCGGGCTCCGAAATCTTTGACATTATAGAAGAGAGTGGAAGAGGTTGCCGCATGCGCCTTATTGCTAGGCATGAACAAGTCCCCGGCTGCTAAAGCTATGCCTGCGGTACCTAGTATAGATAACAGTTTTCTACGGCTAAAAGCGGATGTGGAAGAGGGGGTTAGATCACTAGAGTGATACTCACGCTGCGTATGTCTATTTTCGTCCAAAAAGTTCACCTCGTACGTATATTGGTAGATATAGTAAATTATAAAGCAAAGCAAGCTGGCCGGAAAGAGCAGCATACAAAAATACAAAAAACCCCTGAACATATCGTTCAGAGGTACTTCCAATCCACAAGTGTCGGTACGTTTAATGAGTTCTATCCCTCCGTCTGTAGCTGACAGAGAAACGGTCAATGATATACCCAACAAGGGCCCATGAGGCGATCGTTAACGCATAAATGATAAGCATTCGAAACATGGAAATTTCATAGATGTTCGTAAATGTTGATGCAAACCATGCTGGTACACTGAGAGCGTAGAACAGCATATAGAAGGCATCATGCTCATGAAATAAATAATGAACCAAGCACAAGGCAGCACCTAGGAAGGTAAACAGCCAGGTAAACGTGGTAGTTCTCATAGCTCATTCTCCTAGTCATGTTGAACTTCAATTTTACTGCCGTAGATGCTTCCGATGCCATTTTCGATTGTGGTTGCTCGTTTCAGGGAAGGTATCACCCTTTTTCAGTGTCACGATTTGGGGGTTGTTAATCCCCATGTGAAAAGCATTTTCGCCAACTTCGATATACTGACCGTCGTTAGGAACATGATCGCCAGCATTGAATTGTGTCCATTCACCCATGATGATCACCTCTTCTTAAGAATAACAATCATGTTTAGATTACCCCTTTGGAGGGGAAGCATGTATGAATCCCATTACCAGCTTCCTCCTTCGCAGTTTGTTAGAGAAAAACTTGTAATATGTCGCTCGATTTGCTATAGTATTCAGGTGCGAGTTTTGAATAAGAATCCTCGCTCCTTGCTCCTTCGCTTGTCTGACAAGCTTAAAGAGGAGCCGCTTAGTCCAAAAGGAGGTGAAATACATGCGCAAATATGAACTGATGTACATCATTCGTACAGACGTTGAACAAGAAGTTGTTCAATCTACGGTAGAAAAGTTCCAAGGCATCATCACGAACGGTGGGGGAGAAATCTCCAAACATGACCTGATGGGCAAACGCCGTCTTGCGTATGAGATCAAGAAGTTCCGTGACGGGCACTATGTGCTGGTACACTTCAACGCAGAACCTGCTGTTGTAACTGAACTTGATCGCGTACTTAAGATTTCGGACGAAGTAATTCGTCACTTAATCGTAAACGACGTAGCTTAATACATGCCAGTATTTTCGTCAGGAGGGTTGTTCCATGTTGAACCGTGTTATTCTTATCGGTCGATTGACCAAAGATCCAGAACTTCGTTATACGCCAGCTGGCGTAGCTGTTACACAATTTACACTTGCAGTAGACCGCCCTTTCACGAATTCACAGTCGAAAGAACGGGAAGCGGACTTTATCAATATCGTCACGTGGAGGCAGCTTGCTGAAACATGCGCGAACTATTTGCGTAAAGGTCGTTTGACAGCAGTGGAAGGACGTATTCAGGTACGGAATTACGACAACAATGAGGGCAAACGCGTTTATGTGACCGAAGTTATTGCCGATAATGTACGTTTCCTAGAATCCAGCAACAGCGGCGGTAATCGCGAAGAAGGCGGATCATCTAACGCAAACGCAAGCTACGGCGGCGGAAGCGGCAGTGGCAATCGTGGCGGTGGATCGCGCGAGCAGCAGGATCCTTTCATTGATGACGGAAAACCGATCGATATTTCCGATGATGACTTGCCATTCTAAAGTAGAAAGGACTGAACAAACTAATGGCTTTCCAAAAAAGAGATAACAACAGTGAAGATCGCGGCGACCGCAAATTTGCTCCTCGTGGTAAAGGCGGTAAAGGTAAACGTCGTAAGGTTTGTTACTTCACAGTAAACAAAATCAAGCACATTGACTATAAAGATATTGAAACTCTTAAAAAGTTCATCAGTGAGCGCGGGAAGATTCTTCCTAGACGTGTAACTGGTACTTCCGCTAAGTACCAACGTGCATTGACGATCGCTATCAAGCGCTCCCGTACAATCGCATTGTTGCCTTACACAACGGAATAGGGTTAAACCAAGAAGGCAGCTGTATCTAACGGCTGTCTTTTTTGTATGCCAAGAAGCAAACGACGGGGGGAGAAACCAATCGTGAAAATCCACAAAGAGCAGGCCGAACACTACATATGGGGCGATGGTTGTGACGGTTGGTACCTGGAACGGGATTCGGATAGGACGATTATCCAAGAGCGAATGCCAGCGGGTACATGTGAAGTTAAACATGTGCATCAAAAGTCGAAGCAGTTTTTCTTCATTTTAAGTGGAGAAGCTAAGATGTGGATCGATGGTACGGTTATCACCCTGAAGTCGCAGGAAGGTTGTACGATCTTGCCAGGTATTCCGCACCAAATTCGTAACGAATCCTTCGAAGCTGTCGAATTTCTAGTGATTTCAACACCATCAACGCGGGGGGATCGAACAGCTCTGTAGAGGCTTTCTTTTCTTGTGCCTATTTGTGGTATAATTGACACAATAGTCATTGCTGAATGAGGAGAGATGACGGTTGCTGAATAGGGAAAAGGATGTTGACCTAGCCAGACGGGCCAAAGTCATTGAATGGCTCAAGACAGAAGTCGTAGATCATGTGGCTCATCTGCTCAAAGGCATATGGGAAGGCAGCCATGTGAAAATTGTAGATGGATTAGCCAGCTTAATTTCGAGCGGTTACATCCTAGGCAGAAGACTAGGCATTTCCTTTCACAGTTTAGACGAAGCTATTGTAGAGAAAATGAAGAAGCACCGCCAAGAGGGCCATCAACTTGAGGACTGGTACGGCGACATTTCATCGCTAGAAGAACATTTACGTAAGAGGTGAGCCCGGTTGGGGAAACGAAGTTGGCAAAGCATCATATGGAGCGCAGTGACGATCGTCTCATTGCTATCTCTAATGACGCCTTTTATTATTTTCACATTTAGTTTTCTCATGATTCCAGTTCTAATGTTATATGTAAAATCAAGCACAAGGCGTTTCGTCATTAGCTATGTGCTCAGCTTGCTCGTTGTTTATATACTTACCCAATGGCAAGGGATATTCCTCATGTCGGTTTCTTTATTCTTCTTACCGCCTGTTCTGGTCATGGGTAACTTATACAAACGTAAAGCAGCGGCAAGATCAGTGTTAACGGCAGGAATTATCACGATTCTGGCAGAGTCACTGGTGAGTCTTGTTATCGGGTATGCGCTCGGATTTGATCCAGTTGCGAAGTTCAAGCAATTCATGATGGAAAGTATAGCGAGTATGCCTCCAGGCATTCGTGATATTTTGCCAAAAGATCAGGATTGGTATGTCAATTTCATCGTGCAAGTGATTCCTTTATATTTAATTTTCGTAGCCCTATTCTACACGTTTGTGTCCCACGGCATTAGCCGCTGGCTGCTCAACAAAACAGGAGAAGGGATTCCAGGATTACGCCCGATGAGGGAGTGGATGCTGCAGAAATCGCTTGTCTGGATCTATTTGGTTGTATTTGTTTTAGATTTATTTGTTAATCCGGCTTCAATTTCACTGATTTCTACGTTACTAATGAATGCGATGCCGCTGCTTATGCTAGCCTTCGCTGTTCAAGCAATTTGCTTTCTATTCTTTGTTGCCCATGCGAACAAGTGGAAGCCTATTTTGCCAATCGTGGCGATTATATTAGTTTGCTTCATGCCTCCTTTATTTATCGTATACAGCTTATTAGGGGTATTTGATGTTGCGTTTCCAATCCGAGAACGGTTCAAGAAAAATATATAGGATTAGGAGCTAGTTCGAATGCCGAAGTTCCTTTTAAAGCGGTGGCACGGTCAACATATCGTGTGGATTTTCGTCCTACTCATCATTTTGACAGCCATTATTTATATGTTCAAATGGTGGCTGGGCCTAACAGCCTTCCTGATTTGCGGTGTATTAGCATACTTTACGCTGCAAGCAGAGACTGCTTTTCGTAGAGAGTTAAATACGTACGTCGGAACGATTACACATCGGGTGAAAAAAGCAGGCAATGAAGTCATGAGTGGCCTTCCCATCGGAATTATTTTATATAATGAAGAGAAGCGCATCGAGTGGCACAACCCATTTGTGGCAAAAATGCTTGAGAAGGATTCGGTCATTGGCGAGTCGCTATTTGAATTCTTCCCTGATTTGAAAAACAAAAAGGACAAAAGCGACAAAAGTGACAAGCTGGAGCTGTCCATTGGAAAGTTTATTTATCAAGTATGGATTAAGCCTGAGGAGCGGCTGCTTTATTTCCGTGAAATAACGGAGCAAGCTATTCTGGCGAAGAAGTATGAAGATGAGAAAACGGCGATCGGTATCGTAATGATGGATAATCTAGAGGAGTCGACGCAAGGTCTCGATGATCAGACTCGCAGTATTATGCTGGCTAAGGTGACTGGTGAGATTACCGAATGGGCTCAGAAGTACCAGATATATTTGCGCCGGACGTCATCGGATCGTTTCCTTATTTTGATGGATCAGAAGGCTTTGCGCCAACTGGAACAGACTCGTTTTGAAATTCTGGACGAAGTGCGGGATCTGACGATTGAAAATAAGCTTCCATTGACGCTTAGTATTGGGATCGCTTCAGGAGCTGAACAGCTCATGGAACTTGGTCAAATGGCACAGATGGGACTAGATATGTCACTCGGCCGCGGCGGCGACCAGGTAACGGTCAAAGTCGGGCAGCGACTTTCCTTCTATGGCGGAAGAACGAATGCGGTTGAGAAGCGTACGCGGGTTCGCGCTAGAGTCATATCTCACGCCTTGCGTGATCTAATGAAGGATAGCGATAAAGTGATCATCATGGGTCATCGGTTCCCTGATATGGACTCCGTTGGCGCAGCGATTGGTGTCTTGAAGGCTGTACAGGTTGTCGGCAAAGAAGGCTACATTGTACTGGAGGGCGTTAATCCCTCGATTCAGAAGGTCATGGAGACGATTGCTGCCGATGAGCGGCTGCATCGTTGGTTCATTACGCCCGAACAGGCGATGCAGATTACGACACAGCGCTCGCTGGCGGTTGTTTTGGACACACATAAGGCGTCCATGGTTGCCGAGCCTAAGCTGCTACAGCAGACGCACAGGGTTGTGGTGGTCGATCACCATCGCCGTAGTGAGGAGTTCATCCATGATGCGACACTCGTCTATATGGAGCCGTATGCGTCCTCAACGTGCGAGCTTGTGACAGAGCTGCTTCAATATATCAATGAAAAGCTAACCATGGAAGTGTTGGAGGCAACGATGCTGCTGGCTGGGATCGTGGTGGATACGAAGAGTTTCAGCCTCCGTACAGGAGCAAGAACCTTCGAAGCGGCATCCTATTTGCGCCGAAATGGTGCAGATTCCGCCTTAATCCAGCGATTGTTGAAGGAAGATCTTGATTCGTATATCGAGAGAGCAGAGGTTATTAAACTTACAGAAACGATTTACGAACATGTCGCATTGGCAGTTGCTGAGCCAAATCGCAAATATTCTCAGTTGATGATTGCGCAAGTAGCTGATACATTGTTGAATATGACGAATATTATGGCATCCTTTGTCATCGCCGAACGACCGGACGGATTGATCGGGATTAGCGCAAGATCGCTAGGACAGATGAACGTTCAGATCGTAATGGAACGTCTGGGCGGAGGCGGGCATTTAACGAATGCAGCTACGCAGATAGATGGCACCTTAGAGGAAGCAACGAATCGATTGAAGAAAGTACTTGAGGAAATGCAGGAAGAGGAGGGACTTTTCGAATGAAAGTCATTTTACTAAAAGACGTTAAAGGCCAAGGTAAGAAGGGCGAAGTGAAAGAAGTATCTGAGGGTTACGCACAGAATTTCCTAATCGCGCAGGGGCTTGCTGCTCCAGCTACACAAGGAACTGTTAAGGTGCTGGATAATCAGAAAAAAGCCGAGCAGCGCCGCAAGGATCAAGAGAAATCCGATGCTCAGGCGCTCGGTGAGAAGCTTGGTGAAATGACCGTTCAAATCAAGGCGAAAGCCGGTGAAGGTGGACGTCTATTCGGAGCCATCCCTAGCAAGCAAATCGCAGAAATTCTAGAGAAGCAGTACAAGATCGTAATCGATAAGCGTAAAATCGTGCTGGAAGATCCAATTCGTACGCTTGGTGTGACGAAGGTTGCTGTGAAACTGCACAGTGAAGTAACGGCTAGCTTGAACGTACACGTTACGGAAGAGAAGTAATAAGTCGAATGACGGAACGTGGTAGTGGCGTTCCGGAGCAAGGGAAGACAATGTTCGAGAGCAAGAGAAAACAGCGTTACGGAGAAAGAACATGGATGAAGGTAAGAGTCCCTTGGAGGGGCTCTTATCTATTGTAAGGTTATACCGCGGTTGTTGAATCTACGAGGTAGTTCTCGTAGTTTTCTTTGAGGACTTTACTATGTCTGTAGAGGTCACTAGTTCGTTGAGTTTGAAATGAAAGAGTAGCATTATAAGTAGAAGACTAAAAGATGAACCATGGATGATAGAAAGCATTGAAGAGTTTCTTATGCATTTGTAATGCAAGGCTAGTAAACTAACTTACGAAAAGAAAGGCGGGTACAGCAGCATGAGCGGAGATAATATGTTTATGGATCGTGTACCCCCACAAAATATAGAAGCCGAGCAAGCCGTACTCGGTGCTATTTTGATTCACGGCGAAGCCTTGATTACCGCCATGGAGCGGATATCAAGCGACGACTTCTATCGTGGTACACATCAACGCATCTTCGAGGCGATCGTAGAACTCGCAGAAGAGCAGGAGCCTGTCGACCTGATCACACTTACGTCGCGCTTACAGAACAAGCAGCAGCTTGAAGAGATCGGCGGCGTGACGTATCTTTCTGAGTTGGCCAATGCGGTGCCAACAGCAGCAAACATTGACTACTACGCAGCTATCGTCGAGGAAAAGTCAATGTTACGCCGCCTTATCCGCACAGCGACCCAGATCGTCTCCAATGGCTATGCCAATGAGGACGATGTTGGGTCGATGCTCAGCGAAGCGGAGGCAAAGATCCTAGAGATCTCGCAGCGCCGCAGTTCAAGCGGCTTCGTGGTCATTCGCGATGTGCTCATGGAAGTATTCGAGAAAGTCGAGCAGCTTTACTCGAATAAGGGAGGGTCAACGGGGATCCCTTCGGGCTTTATTGACCTCGACAAGATGACGTCCGGCTTCCAGCGCTCGGACCTTGTTATCTTGGCCGCCCGTCCTTCCGTAGGTAAGACCGCGTTCGCGCTTAACGTTGCGCAGAACGTGGGCGTACGGGCCAAAGAAACCGTCGCCATCTTCTCTCTGGAGATGGGCGCGGCGCAGCTCGTACAGCGTATGATCTGCGCGGAAGCGAACGTCGACGCGAACCGCATGCGGACGGGTTATCTCGAGGGCGACGACTGGGAGAAGCTGACGATGGCGATTGGCGCCTTGTCCGAGGCGAACATCTACATCGATGATTCACCATCGATTACGGTCGCGGACATCCGCGCGAAGTGCCGTCGTCTGCAGCAGGAGAAGGGGCTCGGCATGATCCTCATCGACTACCTGCAGCTGATTGCCGGCCGCGGCAAAGGCGATAACCGTCAGCAGGAGGTCTCTGAGATCTCCCGTACGCTGAAGCAAATTGCGCGTGAGCTCAACGTTCCGGTCATCGCGCTCTCGCAGCTGAGCCGGGGTGTTGAGCAGCGGCAAGACAAGCGTCCGATGATGTCTGACCTTAGGGAATCGGGATCCATCGAGCAAGATGCCGACATCGTAGCGTTCCTCTACCGGGACGATTACTACGATAAGGAATCCGAGAAGAAGAACATTATCGAGATTATTATTGCTAAGCAGCGGAACGGTCCTGTAGGAACCGTAGAGCTGGCCTTCTTGAAGCAATTTAATAAGTTCGTGAATATGGATCGAAGTCATCAGGAAGCAGCAGCCGCGCAGTATTGACGGCTGCTTTTTTTTATTTTCACAGGGCTAACCTATTAGTTTGCGCAATATCCGAACGATTATACGGGCACCTGTGTAATTGTTCGTTTTTAATTGACTTTGCTCAGGGGGACTGCTACACTAGAGACGGTGAAAAAACCTTGGTCGAATGCCTGCTTATCGCAAGGCAACTTCGAAATAAGGTCGTTTTTCATGCCGTAAGGTAGGTTCCCTTCCTGCAGATGACTGCCGAAGAAACCTGGATGTTCCTTTGCGGTGAGTAAGCCCTCTGAACCGGTTCACTAAGTGTGTAACGGTGTATAGAGGTATTTGCATCGCCAGAGGGAAAGTATGATGGACGCTAGACGCTTTAGCGCTTTAATGAAGTCCAACTTCTCTCTGTGGTACTAAAGCCATAACGGCTCATTATGGGTGATTCGTCACCGTACGGAGGTAAGTGCATATGTCAACGGTTGTTGTTGTCGGTACGCAATGGGGAGATGAAGGAAAAGGGAAAATCACGGATTTCTTAGCGGAATCTGCTGAGGTCGTAGCCCGTTATCAAGGTGGTAACAATGCTGGCCATACGATCATTATTAGCGGGAAGAAATATAAGCTAACGATGATTCCTTCAGGTATTTTTTACAAAGATAAAGCTTGTGTAATCGGGAATGGAATGGTTATTAACCCGGCTGCACTCATTGAAGAAATTAACTACATTCATGATAATGGTTTTACGACGACAAACCTCAACATCAGTGACCGCGCGCATGTCATTATGCCGTATCATTTGTTGATGGATGGTCTGGAAGAAGATCGCAAAGGTGATAGCAAAATAGGTACGACCCGCAAAGGAATCGGACCTTGTTATATGGATAAAGCAGCTCGTAACGGTATTCGTATCGCTGATTTGATGGATGCAGAAGAGTTCGAATTGAAGCTTAGACGCATCGTTGCTGAGAAAAACGTTGTGATTGAGCAAGTTTACGGTTCACAGGGTCTTGATGTAGAACCAATTCTCAAAGAATATCTCGAGTACGCTGAAGTCATTCGTCCCTATGTAACGGATACGTCGGTTGTATTGAACCAATACATTGATCAAGGGCGCAGAGTATTGTTCGAAGGCGCACAAGGCGTTATGTTGGATATTGACCAAGGTACATACCCGTATGTTACCTCCTCGAACCCAACCGCAGGCGGTGTATGTATCGGTTCAGGTGTAGGCCCAACGAAAATCCACAACATCATTGGTGTGGCAAAAGCGTACACGACTCGTGTCGGCGATGGTCCGTTCCCTACGGAACTTGACAACGAAATCGGCGCTTGGATTCGTGAAAAAGGCTTTGAATACGGTACAGTAACGGGTCGTCCACGTCGTGTGGGTTGGTTCGACAGCGTTGTTGTTCGTCACGCAAGACGCGTTAGCGGAATCACGGGCTTGTCCCTTAACTCCATTGACGTTCTGACTGGTCTTGAAACGGTAAAAATTTGCACAGGCTATATGTACCGCGGCGAGTTGATTGAGCACTACCCAGCTAGCCTGAAAGCTATCTCCGAGTGTGAAGCTGTATATGAAGAGCTTCCAGGTTGGACAGAAGACGTATCCGGCGCACGTACGCTGAGCGATCTGCCTGAGAATGCCAGACATTATGTGGAGCGTGTTTCTCAGCTGACAGGTATTCCAATCGCGATCTTTTCCGTAGGTCGTAACCGTGAGCAAACGAACCTGGTTCGTCCAATCTACGCATAATCATAACCAAATGAGGCGTAATGTTCGCTTTTTCCTAAATAACTTAAGAAATCCTCTAGGCTGTTTGCAGCTTAGAGGATTTCTTTTTTATCAAAAAGGGATTTAATGGAGATGATTTCGTCAATACTGGGAGGGAGGAACATGATTATGCGCCAGGAGTGATAATGAGAATGAAATTAATAGCATGGTTAAGTAAGATCGTCATTGGAACAGTCCTGATTACATCGATTACGATGTTTACGACATGGTATGTTGTAAACATGTATGTGGAGGATATATTTCGACAATATCAGATCCCAGCTTTGGGTAAAAAGGTTCAATTTAACGAATTTGCTGCAAGATTGGCGGGTGAGCTGAATATAGTTATGCGTAGAGACGGGGGGAAGCAAGCTGCCCCATCTGAAAGCCCTGCACCAACGAAGCCTGTTCCTAGTCTCAACCCGTCTGGAAGCCTATCTAACCCTAGTTCAAACGATCAACTCCCCACAAGTGGAGTTAGTTCTAATGACGGTGGAGATGCTTCCCAAGGAGCCAAGGATGATGCCGTAGCCGTTATGGGAAGAGCGCGAAGTGAAGCGAACGAGCAGAAAAAGGAACTCGTCATGTCGACTGAGGATTTTGCCAAAAAGAAAGAAGCACTGTCTAGCGACGATAAGATGAAAATATTTTCTCTAGTTGTTGCCAAGCTGCCGCAAAGTGACGTGCAGAATCTATCCGTTTTGCTCGAAGATGGGATTACCACAGAAGAGTTAAAGCAGGTTAATGACACGCTTAAAAAGTACTTGAGTGAGAAGGAATTGAAGCAGCTTACAGATATCCTAAGCAAGTATTAATGGAGTTGTCCGCCGTATTTGATAATCGTATCCTCAGCTTGGCGATAACGTGACTTCTCAACACTTACCATGAGTGCAAAGGAGGACTCAGCAGCAAAGCTGTCTACGGATTGAATGAAGCTGTCAGCTTGTTGATCAGAATTAGGCACTACGCTATTATCGAATTTGATATCTAGTACACCTTGCAATTTAAGTACTTCCGCCGCTTGCTCTAAATTATCCCTATTTTGGAATGTAGCCGACAAATTAATTTCCATCGTTGATGTCCCCTTTCAATTTTTCATGCAAATTCGTCAATCCTTGTAGCAGTGCGCATATTCTCTCGGATTTTCATACAAAAAAATGAATTTTTAGCGCCTTCTTTTGGTGATGGACACGAATCTATCACATGGATATCGAGTATTTTGTTGAAATAGGCAGAGAAAGTGTGTTAAATTTAACAAAAGGAAGACATCCTTTATGGATATTATGTCTAATCAAGGTTTATTTATGTATCTTCGGATGCAAAACCGTTCAAAGGGAGAAGATCATGACAGGTTTCAGGGGAATGCGCTTTGTCATGGATCTCATCAAGAGATTCACGCCTAAGCGAGAAAGCTTGACCGGAAATGAATCAATATCAGACAAGCAGCTGGAAGAATCAACGACAACAACGACGCTAACGGTAATGAAACGACATAAATGGTCCCTTGCTCTGGGAGTTAGTGCAGTCGCGTTAACTGGGATAATTACGTTTACTGGACATCAATATGTAGAAGCTGGCATGGTGAATGTGTATCATGTGAAGCTGGATGGCCAAGAAATAGGTATTGTAAGTGACAATAAGATTATTGATGAATATAAGCAAAGAAAACCGCAAGAAGTGCAACAAAAATTCCCAGATGTGCATGTCGTGCTGAAAACTAACGGAGTTACCTATGAGTCTGAAAAGGCTTTCAACGTAAAATCCGATGATTCAGTTGTTTTGGCAACACTTGATAAGCTGCTTGTGCCGCAACCGGTCGGCATTGAAATGAAGGTAGATGGGAAAACCATCGCAATTGTGAAGGATCAGCAGACGGCTGATCGGATTCTTGAACAAGTAAGTGCACCCTTCGCGCCTAAAGCCAAGGAAACCGCTAAGGTAGCTGCGCTATCAACAGAGTTGGGTGAGGATATCACAACAGCACCATCGGAACTCGAGAAAGTAGAGTTTATTCAGCAAGTCGATACTAAGGAAGTTCCTATCGAACCTGATGATTTGGCTAAACCGGATGATGTCGTTAAGAAGCTCAAGACCGGTGATGTACAGCCTGCCAAGTATACGGTTGTCGAAGGAGATTGTGTCTCCTGTATCGCGAAGAAATTAGGGATTACGAAGCAATTCATTTATGATAAGAACCCCGGCCTTCAAGATGATAAGCTGAAAATTGGCAACCAACTTGATGTGACGGTGCTCAAACCAACGCTCTCTGTTAAGACAACAGAACGGGTTGTACAGAATCAGGAGATTCAGTACGACACGGAGTATGTGAAAGATGATTCACTTCGTGTAGGTGTAGTTCAACCGATAACGGCTGGAAAGAATGGGCTGAAGAAGGTTACGATTCAAGTGACGAAGGTCGACGGTTTAATGACCGAAGAGAAGCTTGTGAATGAAGAGATCATTGATAAACCTGTTATGGCTAAGGTGAAAAAAGGAACGAAAGTGGTTCAAGGTGAAGGCTCAGGGAAGTTCGCGTGGCCTGTCATTTCCCCAAGTATTTCAAGTACGTTCGGCGTGCGTTGGGGCAAGCTTCACAAAGGGATTGATATCACAGGCAATAAGAATATCATGACGGCCGATAACGGCAAAGTCACGGAAACCGGTTATAAATCCGATTACGGCAATTATATTATTATTAATCATTTGAACGGTTACGAAACGTTATATGGTCATTTGAGCAAAATCACCACCACCGAGGGTACAATCGTCGAAAAGGGCGATAAAATCGGTATTATGGGAAGTACAGGCGACTCCACGGGTGTTCACTTGCATTTTGAGATTCACAAAAGTGGTAGTTTAGAAAATCCGTTAAAGTATTTAAACCGCTAATCATAGACAGAGGCAAGGTCAAACCGGACAACTCGGGGGGCCTTGTCTCTTTTTTCCACAAAAGAAAGAATATGTTTCGATTTGCATCGGGTAGAGGGTTTCTCACTTGAATGTATGATAAAATAGTGGGTAGTATGCAGGAAATAGACTGACTTTACATGCTCGTCCTTGTGGGACGTAGTCATTTATCCTTGAGTAGGCGGTGGTAGGTTTGTTTGGTAAAATTCTCGTGGTGGATGACGAACAACCGATTGCAGATATTTTGAAATTTAATTTGGAAAAAGAGGGCTATCAGGTCATCTGTGCGTATGACGGTGGAAGCGCGGTAGAGCTTGCTTTCTCTGAGCAGCCCGATCTGATATTGCTGGATCTCATGCTGCCTGTAAAGGATGGGATGGATGTGTGCCGAGAGGTTCGCTCGAAGCTGAATACTCCTATCATTATGCTCACAGCGAAAGATACAGAACTGGATAAAGTGCTTGGCCTAGAGATGGGCGCAGACGACTATGTGACCAAGCCATTTGGCACTAGGGAGCTGCTTGCAAGGGTGAAGGCGCACCTGCGCAGACAGACGAAAGCGCAGTCGGCTCCAAGCGAGTCTGACACGCAGCGGAATGGGATGCGTATTCATGCCCTGTTTATCGATAACGACATGTACATGGTGTATAAAGATGGCACACCACTCGATTTGACGCATCGGGAGTTCGAGCTTATTCAGTATTTGGCCAAAAATTCAGGCAAAGTGATGACACGTGAGCACCTGCTGCAGGCTGTGTGGGGCTTTGAATATTTTGGCGACGTACGAACAGTCGATGTAACGATTCGGCGCTTACGCGAGAAGCTGGAGACGGACCCGAGCCGTCCGGAGTATATTATGACGCGCAGGGGCCTCGGCTACTTAATGCGCAGTCCTAAGGCCGGAGGCTTCTGAGCATGAAGGGCATCCGCTTCTTTCAATCGATTCAGGCGAAGCTGATTATTATTTATGTCTTACTCATTCTGATTGCGATGCAGCTCATTGGTGTGTATTTCTATAAGACAGTGGAGACGTATTTCAAGAATGACTTTTTGGCCTCACGCAACAGTCAGGTGACGCTGCTGGCCGGCTTTGTGGGGTCGTATCTCACAGGGGATCAGGACAGCAAGAACGCCGCTGAAGGCAAGAAGACGTATGCGGATTTGAATGAATTCGTCAGCAATTTATTTTCCATTAATAATGCGGAAATTCAAATTATAGATGCGAATGGGAACGTCATTAGCACATCGGTTCCTAATCATTTGAAACAGAAGAACACGCAGCCGGAAGTCATCAGGGCGCTTCAGGGGATTAAGGATAACCAACGGATCTTCACGGATGAGGACGGTTATCGGAAGGTCATTATCGCTAAGCCGGTAGGCAGCGGTGCCCGTGTCCTGGGTGCGGTATACATTATCGCTTCCATGGAAGATGTTTATAAAACGATCCGATCAATTAACCGCATCCTCATCTCGGGAACATTGATCGCTCTTGGGCTAACCGCTATTCTTGGTGTACTTCTAACAAGTACGATTACGAATCCGATCAAAGAGATTACGAAGCAGGCGACGGCTGTCGCAGAAGGTAACTTTGATCAGCAGGTTATTATTCAAGGGACCGATGAGATTGGGCAGCTCGGTCATACATTTAATTTTATGATGAATAGGCTCAAAGAAGCGCTCTCGCTGAATGAAGAAGAGAAGGAGAAGCTCGCTTCGATCTTAACGAATATGAATGACGGGATCATTGCCACAGACGATAGAGGCCATGTCATCGTGCTTAACCGCAGGGCGAAGCAAATCCTCCAGACGGAAGAGGAGACGACGCTGGGTCTGGACATATCCGAGGTGCTTGGTATTCCGATGGATACGATTCGCGGTTTCCTCCAGGGTCATGTTAGTACGACGCTGCTGGATATTAATCTTCCCGATGACGATGAGCAGTTATCCGTACGTATCACGTTCACGCCGATTCATCGCCGAGGTGAAGGGCAGAACGGGATTATTGCGGTGCTGCAGGACGTAACGGATCAGGAGAAGCTGGAACAGGCAAGGCGTGAGTTCGTAGCGAACGTTTCGCATGAGCTGCGTACGCCATTAACGACGATCAAGAGCTATCTGGAAGCGCTCGATGATGGTGCGATTGAGGAGCCGCAGCTGGCTTCACGCTTCATTAGCGTTACGCGCAGCGAGACAGAAAGGATGATCCGTTTAGTGACGGATCTCTTGCATCTATCGAGGCTTGATTCGAAGCAATCGATGATGAGTAAATCCTCGACGCTTGTGAGCGAAATGCTGGAAGAGGTAGCTGACCGCTTCTCTTTCCAGCTGCAGCAGCGGAAGATTCGAATTCTAATTCATGTGGAGCAGGGTGTGACCAGCTTACTGCTCGATCGGGATAAAATTGATCAAGTACTCGACAATCTCGTGTCGAATGCGATTAAGTATACGGGTGATGAAGGGGCCATTCGGCTAGAAGCGAGGAAGATCGAGAAGGATGTATTGGAAATTTCGGTTCAGGATAACGGAATTGGCATTCCGAAGAAAGATCTGTCCCGCATTTTTGACCGATTCTACCGTGTGGATAAAGCGCGTTCCCGCAATATGGGCGGTACGGGGTTAGGTCTTTCAATTGCCCGGGAAATAGTAAAAGCACATGGCGGCTCTATCATTTTGGAATCGGAGTTGGGACAAGGAACTCGTGTTGTGTTCCTACTACCGATTCAGCAAGAGGAGGAAGATGAGCTATGATCGAGAGTCTGAAATCCATCCTTCTTGTTGTCCTGATTGGGACGAGCTTGTACCAAAGCTTTTATCTGGCTTCATACACCCCGCCGAAGATTGAGCCTATTCAACAAAGTAATTATGTTCAGACGGAGACATTAGGGAAGCAATTGGAGCTGCATGACATGCTGCTCCCTGATCAAATCATCGTGCACTTAGGCAATCAGCAGCACTCTGTTCTGTATCCTACCAATTACTACTACACAAGACTGCTCGACAATATTAAGCAGCGAAGCTTTAAAGGCTTTCGCAAAACGTCGATGTATTTGGTCAATGTGAACTGGGAAGAAGTTCGTACGAAACAGCAAGGTGTTGAGATTCGATTCCGAGATGGTATTCCTTTTACGATTCTTCAGCAGTTGCTGCGGATTGAAGGCGAATTGCCGATTGATAATGATAAAATCACGCGGATTTGGATTTACTCCAAGGGCAATAACGAGGATGTACGTGCCTTCTTCTTTACGGATTCCCCGGGCGTTGGGTACGAAGTCATCGGGGCCGATTTTACAAGTAAAGATGTGGAAAATTTCGCGGCATTTGGTGACCTGACGAACCTATACAAAACGACAAACAGCGGGGAGTACTATCTCCCAATAAAGCCGCTTCGACTGCCGAACTATATATTTAGTTATAGCTTGTTGACGGCAGACCAATTGAAACAAAGCCTGTTCGTGGATCCGGGTATTACACGATATCTCAAAGAGCGCGACGGTTCTGAAATTTATACGGACAGCAAGCGTGGTTTTCAGCTAAATCGAGATCTGCGGTGGGTCACGTATTCGGATCCTGTTGCACCAGTAGAAAGTAAGACTGAGGTATTAGATGACTTGCAGGCCGGTATTAAATTTATTAATCAGCATATTGGCTGGGATGGGAAATATATGGTTTCTCGCACGCCGCAGAAGCAGTTAATCGATAATCACTCGTTCACGTTCCGACAGTACTATGAGTCTTTGCCAATTATTACGCCGCAGGCTGAGGGCTATGGTTCCATGAAAATGCAAGTTCAGAAGGGAATTATTTCTGGATTCGAGAGGTCGATGATTATTCCCGATCTGAAGACGGTACAGCGGCGTGATTTTGAAATCATGTCTGGTGATGCTTTGGAAGAAAGGCTGCAGTATTATCAGAAGCGTTCTAGTATTGTGTCTATTTTCCCAGCGTATCGTCCGGTAGTAGCGGATAAGACGCTAGTATTGACGGCAACATGGGCTGTAGAGCTGCGAGATGGCACGTATGATTTTATTGAGTAAGCATGTTCCATTTCTGAGGAAAGGTTGGTGAGATCATGAATTGGAGTCGGGCTAAAACGATTTTGATTTGTTCCTTTTTGATGTTGAATTTGATTCTTGGTTTCCAACTTTGGTCCACCAATCGTTCCAATCAGACGGAAATCGCTTTGGACACATCAGGTACCGTAGAAGAGCTAAATAACGCACTCCGAAACAAAAATATAAGGCTAACGGATGAGTTACCGACGGATCAACCGAAGATGAAAGTCATAACGGTGAAATACGATGATAATATGAAGCCCAGTGAGCTGAAGACGCTGAAAGCGCCCATTAACATGAGCAATTTGCTTGGTAAAGGGGCTAGTAAAGAAGTTCAAGCGCAATCGGAGATTCCGAATTTTGGCTTATACCAATTGGATTCGGCGGTTAGTCGAAATGGTGTTTATGTGTTCACGCAGCTATATGGCAAGATTCCACTCTTCGATGTGAAGGTGGAGTTGAGCGAGAAAAATGGAGAAATTACCAGTTACCGTCAAGCTTACGTTGAAGTAGAATCAGGAGTAGAGCAGGCGGAGCAGAAGCTGATCCCCGCTCAGTTAGCTGTTCGCAGTTTAGTGGACAATTATTTGAGTGATGGTGCCATTATTACGGAAGTCAGACTGGGGTATCACGGACAGCCGTATAATTCAGAAACGCAACCGATGTTTCCGCACTGGCGGATTACGATCGATAATGGAGATATTTATTATTTACAAGCTTTCAATGGAGCTGTTGAGTCTCCGCAAAAAGGGTCTGAATTGGCTCCATTTGGTACGCAAGTGGATGGTGCGAAAACAACTGAGAATCCTGATAAAAACGAAGATAAGAGCACCGATAAGAAGTAGGCAAGTGGGATAGTCAACAATGGACGGCTAGATGGATGACATGTAGGCATAGAGGAGTAGGGAAGATGGGTATGAGGTTTACGGTACTGTCGAGCGGTTCGACAGGCAATGCGACGGTGGTTGATAATGGCGAGATCAAGCTGCTGATTGATGTGGGTTTTAGCGCCAAGAAGATGGAGCTGTTAATGAAGGAACGTGAGCTCGAGGCGAGCAGTATTGATGCCATTCTGGTCACACATGAGCATTCGGATCATATTAAAGGGTTGGGAGCACTGGCTCGCAAATATGATTTGCCTATCTATGCGAATGAGAAGACTTGGGAAGAGCTGGACCGTCAAATCGGTGTGATCGCGGAAGGCAACAAGAGGGTGATGGAAACCGGAGGTATCGAGGAATTCGGTACGCTGCGTGTTGAATCATTCGGAATATCGCATGATGCAGCGGAGCCTGTGGGGTACTGCTTTTATGAAGGGGAACAGAAGCTAAGTGTTGTAACGGACTTGGGCTATATGAGTGAGAAGGTTAAAGAAAAGATTGCGGATTCAGATAGCTTGGTACTGGAGACGAATCACGATGTGGATATGCTGCGCGTGGGGCACTATCCATGGAGTATTAAGCGTCGGATCCTTGGGGATAAGGGTCATTTATCCAATGAAGCTGCAGGGGAAGCGCTCTGTGACGTGTTGACGAACAAGACGAAGTCCGTCTATATGGCGCATTTGAGCCGTGACCATAATTTAATGGATTTGGCCAGGCTAACGGTGAATAACATAGTACAAGAGCGTGCCCCTGAAGCTAAACAGCTGCGGCTGATGGATACATATTTTGACCGCTCTACGAAATGGGATGTATTGGATTCGGAGTAAGCGCGGCGTCGAGCTCTTTGGATTTGAGCTGGATTTCCTGCGCGGTGATGAGACCCTTATCGATCAGAACTTGAATGAGAGATGAGAGGACGAGGGACTGGTGGTAGTGGCTATCTTTGAGGTCAGCGAGCTTACCAATCATGTTTATTTCATCAAAATGGGAAGGAATACGGTTCATTCTGAGCATTCTCCTTTATTTGTCTGATTTAAAATTTCAGTTAACTCTAGTATTTCGTTAAGAGATTTGGTTTACTATTATTGTAGGCAAGAAGTGAACGAAACATTCCTGTTTTTTGAAAAATAACAGTTCAAGGTTAGATCGAAAAACAATGTAAGGCGAGACGAAAAACAATCTAAGATTTCAATAAAACAATCCAAAGATAAAAAAACAATCCAAGAGAGCGGCACAGCTTAATCCCCATCAGCGAGGAGGGACCCGATATGAGTTTGTTTGATGATGATTTTTATTCCACCAAAAGGTCCAGGCAGCGCCAGGATTCTTGGCGTCCCAAAGGGACAGGGGCATTCACAAGCTTCGCGGGTCGCAGACGGAATGTGGCCCTCATTGCTGGAGTAGGCGGAGCGCTAGCCATGCTTTTGCTGGTCGGGGTATTTGGCGGCTTCGGGAAAAGTGACTCATCTGAGGCAGCGCTAGCAATACCAGCTTCTGCGACAAAAGCCGAGGCGCATCCGATGAACAGCAACGATTCAGTCGTGGCGGCAACGGAGAAAATAAAGCCTGCCGTGGTTAGCGTTATTTCCTCGAAGAAGGATGATAAAGGGCAAGAGACCGGACTCGGGATCGGCTCGGGAGTTATTTTTGCACGGAATGGTGATAAAGTTCGAATTGTGACGAATAGTCACGTTGTTGAGAACGGGAACCAGTTCGAAATCGTTAATTTCCAAGGTGAGCATCGCAAAGCAACCCTAATCGGCCGCGATCGGATTACAGATCTAGCAGTGCTAGAAGCAGATGGAAAAGACATCAAAGTGCTTGCTGAATTCGGTGACTCCGAAACGCTGCGAGCAGGAGAGATGGCGATAGCGGTAGGCAACCCGCTTGGACTTGGATTCTCGCCAACCGTTACCCAAGGTATCATTTCTTCGCCAAAACGAACGATACCGGTTTCGCTGTCACGTGAAGGAACGGATTACGACTGGGAGATGGATGTTATCCAAACGGATGCGGCTATCAACCAAGGGAACAGCGGCGGACCGCTGGTGAATATCGAAGGCAAGGTTGTCGGAATCAATTCCATGAAGATATCGGATACGGGAGTGGAAGGGTTAGGTTTTGCCATTCCAATTAATAGTGTGAAGCCGATTATTGAGAGTTTGATCAAAGATCATAAGGTGAAAAGACCGTTGATGGGTGTTTCGACGCAGGAACTGCAAGCTTTTAAAGGGACGGATGTATTAAAGCTCCCTGCGGATGTTAAGACTGGAGTTATCGTCTTCGATGTGTCGGGACCTGCCAAAGAAGCGGGCCTCAAAGCGCAGGATGTCATTGTCCAACTGGATGACCGCAAGATTGACAGTACGATCTCCCTGCGGAAATATTTGTACAACGAGAAGAAGATTGGCGATAAGGTCAACGTGGTGTATTACCGCGGCGGTAAGAAGCTGAATGCGGTGGTTACGTTGGTTGAAGCGATGGATAAGTGATAAAAGATGAATGATAAGCTTGTTAAGATATGCGTGGATAGAAACATTGCGGATGAGAGGTACTTGCATGCATGTAGTTTGTAAAGATCATGTAGAAATCGCGATTGATGAGTTTGTTGATGAGTATGAGGAAGCTCCGGACATTGTGGATTTGCAGAAGACCCACTTCGCTAGTTGGGAGCCACCGACGCACTGCGAGCATTGCAAGGAGTTAGCGCGATTTCTAGTTGTATGAGGGAGGCGGAGGCCTTCCTTTTTTGTTTGGGTTGGGAGGAAAATAGAAATACCTTAACTGGATAAATTTGATTGGATGATATCCAATGATGTCCCATGACATCGGCGATTGGGGTTAGTTCCATTGGATTAATACAGTGGAATATGTGGAAATGGCTCAAAAGAGCTGATTTTGGAGCATTTTGTTGGATTAGCTCCAATGAAAGCGGGCAAAAAAGGTGATAGAGCTCGATTTGATTGTATTTTATCCAATGGAGCAAATGAGGGGAGATTGTCGGTTATGCATATACAGATATTAACCGTAGGGAAATTGAAGGAGCGCTATCTCGTGGACGGGATCGCGGAGTATGTGAAGCGCCTTGGGCCGTATGCCAAGGTGCAGATGATAGAGGTGCCGGATGAGAAGGCACCCGAGAACATGAGCCCTGCTGAGGAACAGCAGGTGCGTGGGAAGGAGGGCGAGCGGCTCTTAGCCAAGCTCGCCGCGGACGTGTACGTCGTTGCGCTGGCCATCGACGGCGAGATGTGGACGAGCGAGCAGCTGGCAGGCTCGCTCGATAAGTTAGCCACCTACGGGCGGAGCCAGGTGGCTTTCGTGATCGGCGGCTCGCTGGGGCTATCGAGCGAGCTGCTGCGCCGTGCGGATATGCGGCTGTCTTTTGGCCGCATGACGCTGCCGCACCAGCTGATGCGGCTGGTGCTGGTGGAGCAGATTTATCGCGCTATGCGTATAAATCGAGGGGAACCCTATCATAAATGACGCAAATTTCATTGGGGGAAACAACGGGATTTATCATATCCCAAACGTGAACGTTTATATTGAATTATTTTTTGGTATAATATTTGGTAGATAAAGAAGATTAAATTTCTGTTTAGAAAATAGTGAGAGAAAACGAGGGATGGAAATGTCGTATATCGTTGATTTTAAAAATGTGTCTACGGTAGGTTTAGAGTCTTCACCTGTAGTAGAAGCGCTTGCTGGTTTACGTGCTAATGAAGCCCGTTACTTTATGAACAAATACGAGCATGAATTTACGGTTGTACCAGCTAGCGAAAGTCAGGAGAACCTTGATTATGTGAACCGAATTTTGAAAGAACGTGATATTGCGTTTGCGGCCAAACCGTTAGAAACGTCGCGTTTTCAAGTGGAAAATATCCAATTTACCTACGTCTTTTATGAGGATGGTCTTTCTGTCAATGTCATGTATACGGTTGATGACCCTAAGAAGCGGGCCGTTGGTTTTAAGCTTTCTGAGGGGATGGAGATACCAAAGGAGTTAGAAGAGAAGTTTAAATTTGCTAGGCAGAAGTCAAAACTAGCTGGAACAATTCGGGGCTCGTTTTTTGTTATTAAAGGACAATATTAAAATAAGCAAAAGCGCAATTGGCGGGATCCAGTCATTGCGGTCTGAGTCGTCTAATATGCAGATAATTTATTGCGTATAATTTAAGCTATCAGTAACTTAGATAGCTTTTTTGTGTATTTTTGATGTTACAATAGGGTAGTTTATTCACTTTGGCGAGTTTTCCTCCTCTGAATAGCAGCCATATCCCAAACGTCAAGTCACTCATTATTTCCAGTTTAATGTAATTGTTTTCATCAGAAATAAATATTATAATGGGATTCGTTAGTGATTCACAACGCAGAAAACGCTTACAATTGAATGATATGCCGGTAACTGCTTCATCATAGTTAGTGTTTGTAGCTTGTTCAAAATAACAACCTAGAGTAGCAGAGAGGAAGAGGAACTGAAATGAAAAACCAAGAATTGAAGAGGGGACTCGAAGCGCGTCATATTCAAATGATTGCATTGGGAGGCACAATCGGCGTTGGGTTATTTATGGGTTCTGCAAGTACGATAAAATGGACAGGTCCATCAGTTATGCTTGCGTATGCGCTTGTAGGGATTTTTATATTTTTCATCATGCGTGCAATGGGGGAAATGCAGTACGTAGAACCGAGCACGGGGTCCTTTGCAACCTTTGGCTATAAGTACATTCATCCTTTGGCAGGTTACACGACGGCTTGGAGCAACTGGTTCCAGTGGGTCGTTGTCGGGATGGCGGAAATCATTGCGGTTGGGACATATATGAAGTACTGGTTTCCGGATTTACCCGCGTGGATACCAGGTATTATCGCAATGGTGATTCTCGGTGCAGCGAACCTATTCTCTGTTAAATCATTCGGTGAATTTGAGTTTTGGTTTTCCATGATTAAAGTCGTAACCATCGTATTGATGATTGTTGCAGGGATTGGTCTGATTTTCTTTGGGATTGGCAACGGTGGGAACGCAATCGGGTTATCTAACCTATGGCAGCATGGGGGCTTCTTTACCGGTGGATGGTCAGGCTTTTTCTTTGCTCTCTCGCTGGTAATTGGGGCCTATCAAGGTGTGGAACTTATTGGGATTACTGCGGGCGAGGCAAAAAACCCACAAAAGACGTTAATGAGTGCGACTCAAAGTATTATTTGGCGTATTTTGATTTTCTATATTGGCGCGATTTTTGTGATCGTAACCGTTTACCCTTGGAATCAATTGCATGCAATCGGCAGCCCGTTCGTGGCAACATTTGCGAAAATCGGGATTACAGCAGCGGCAGGGATCATCAACTTTGTCGTCATCACGTCAGCTATGTCAGGTTGTAATAGTGGGATTTATAGCGCAGGGCGCATGCTTTATACATTAGGAGTAAATGGACAGGCACCGAAAATATTTACGAAGCTATCCCATAACGGCGTGCCCCTGCTGGGAACGATTGGCGTACTCGTGGGATTGGGCATTGGTGTGATCTTAAGCTACATTGCACCGGAAAATCTGTTTGTGTATGTATACAGCGCCAGCGTACTTCCCGGTATGGTGCCGTGGTTTGTTATTCTGATCAGTCAAATGAAATTCAGAAAAGTAAAGGGAGCTGAATTGGATAATCATCCTTTCAAAATGCCTTTTGCACCAGTGACAAACTATGTGACCATTGCTTTTTTGCTTATGGTATTGGTCGGCATGTGGATGAATGATGATACACGCCTCTCTCTTATTGCCGGAATTGTTTTCTTAGGTATCGTTGTTATTAGTTATTACGCTTTTGGAGTTAGTAAGGCTGTTCCGGTGAGTGCTCAAACGGATGATGGAAGTACTGACAGATTGATTAGCGAAAAGTAAAGAAATATCCGATTCAGAAACTGTTGCAATAAGCACATAACGAAGAAGAGGGGGGGACAGCCTGGGGACAGCCACCCCTCTTTTTTTGTTCCTTTAAGGCCTATGTGATTTCATTTTCCCGTCCTTTGATTCTTGCTTGCATGATCTAACATTGCTTTGTTTACTGCGCCTGCACAAATTCCTGTCACAAGAACTTTGTCTTCATGTGCTTGTTTTAAGTAGCTCAGTAACTCCTGATTGTTCCAGAGATGATCGTTCGTACCTGATCCTCCAATGACAGCAACTACATCATAATCACGGGCAGACACGTTTGAGAAGATGACTTCAGCATTTACCTTTCCTTGATAGTCACCAATAATTTCTCCCGTTTTCGTACTAGCAATGGTTACTTTCACTCCTGCATTTTCTAGTATTTCCTTTGGTTGAAATAATTCGTCTTCATTAAAGCGTTCAGGGGGTATAATAAGTAATGCTTGTTTATTCATATCTAGAGATGAAGTCAGAGACAAGATCATAAATGGGGATTATAACTGTGCGAAAGAACTCACGTTATCTATTATCAGTGGGAAGTGGAAAATCGTAGTGTTATGGCAACTGCGTGAACTGATCGAAGATGGTGTTGTTCATAGAGAGGTATATCCTGAAGTCCCTCCAAAGGTTTAATATTCCATGACTGAACTTGGGATGACTTTATTACCCATAGTTGATATGATGTATGATTGGGGAACCAAAAGAATGGAGGCCATTAAGCAGGAAATTCACTCTTTGGAAAAGGGCACAACCGATACGAATTGAGAACTATTAAAACTGGAACAATGAAAAAGAGTATACAACTAGGAGATATTACATGGAACTGTACACATCATTTTTATTACTGAGCCTCACTTCGTTCTTTACACTCATTAATCCACTTGCCATCATGCCAATCTTTATGTCGATGACAGCCGATCTTGAATCACAGAAAAAAGTCCATACTGCTCGTAAAGCCGTAGTTGTTTCGTTTTTTACATTGCTCATTTTTTCAACTACGGGCGAATGGGTATTTCACTTTTTCAACATTTCTATTAACAGTTTAAAGATTGTCGGTGGGGTTATTTTCATTTTAATGGGACAGGATATGCTTCAGGCACGACTTGTTCGTACAAAGGTTGATAAAGCGGATGTTGATGCATATGTAAATGATATTTCCATTACTCCATTGGCTATTCCAATGATATGTGGTCCTGGGGCAATTACTAATGGAATTGTTCTTATGGAATCTACGACAAATTTTATGGAAAAGATTATATTAATAGTCGTAATTGCGGTTGTACTTATGCTTACATACATTGTCCTTGTTAACTCAGCTAAAATTTATCGATGGATTGGCCCAACAGGCAATAATGTGCTAATGCGTTTAATGGGTCTAATTGTTATGGTGATTGCCATTGAGTTTATGGTAAGTGGAATTACGCCGATTATTCGGCAAATTCTGAAAATTTCGCCCTAACGATGTTACTTTGAACCGTATCACAAATAGTGGTGTAGCGGAAAGATGAGAGATAATTGGTTTTAAAATTGGGAATAATTGGGTTAAAAGAATGATAATTATAAATAAAGGTAACTATTTTATGAATTGGTTACTACAAGTCGAAGATTTTATTGATAAGCATGAGCATATAGTCATAATAAATGCATACAATCCTGCAAGGAATAGTTGCTTAAAAGAAAAGGATGGTGCAAACCCATCCTTTTTTTCTCTGACTATAACTTGAACAAATGTCTACTCAAGTTGTTAGTTAATTACATATTAACTTGGAATCTAACCAAGGACGTAAGATGGGCAAGACGTTAGCAGCTTGCATAGCTTGTGTATGATTGAGACCCTCAAGAACCGAAACATCCCAACCGAGAGATTCAATCTCTTGGCGTCGGTAAATGAGAGGTCCAACGATGTCCACCTGTACATCGCCCCAACGCTTGCCATAATCGATCTTGTCAGCAGCTCCTGCAAAGCAAAGGCGAGGACATGAAATCTTGGATTGGGCTGCTCGATCATTGAAACCTTGTAGATCCTGATATAGGGTGACGAACTGCTTGGTCTGAGCCTCACTCATAGTGACTTCAACATTGGACCAATCGAATTCATCCGAACCGTTCTGGGAGGGATTTGTGATCTTATGAGTTGATTTGGACATCTCATGAGTCGCCATTGTTACGCTTAACATTTCATTATATTGACCGCCAATAGGCGGAAAACCACCCATAACAAGTGCAGAGAGTCGATGGGTCCGAATCGCTAGCTGCATTCCGCTAAGAGCAAGCCATGAGTAACCGTAATAGGCAAATTGCTTAGCTTCTACCGCATCAGCAATGGAAAGAATGTCGTTAGAAATGTTGGTTGGTGTTAAGGTATCGGGTTTAGCCGCGCTTAGGACATGACCTTCATAGTCGAAGGCGATCACACGAAATTTATCACTAAGACCCTCTATAAGTGAACGGCCAAGAGCAGGATCTACTCCCCAGTTTAACATTTCATCGGCCTGTGGTCCTTCAATGGGTTGCGGGTTTACCGGAAGCAATAGGTTTGGTCCCTCTCCTTGAACCTCTACATCAATCATATGTCCATCATGCATTTTTACCTTGATCATATTCAGCCCTCCCATTTAGATTTTTTGTTACACCTATACAAACTAATATACAACATTTATGCAAGTGAGAAAGTAACGGGAAAACACAGTCTAAAAATAAGGGGTTATTATGTTAAAGCTTCTCAAAGCACTTTAAAGTTTTGATTTAAGGTTTGCATAGATCGAAAAATTGGGGTAGTTTATGAATGATTTTATTTATTCAAGGAGTAAATGGATGCGATATTACAAACCGATAGAGATTGCTAAAGAGCTTGAAATAAGCACAAGTGCTTTAAGACACTATGAATCATGGGGAGTAGTGCCTTTACCAGAACGGGCGAAAAACGGATATCGTCTCTATACAAAAGTGCATTTGGCGTATTTTCGTTGTCTTCGTGCAATGATACCCGGATTTGGCTTCACGCTTACTTATGATGTGCTTCGTCACATTCAAAATGCAGATATGGACCATGCATTTTGGCTTGTCAACGTAGAGCAAGCAAAATTGCATGAGGAAAAAAGTAACGCAGACCAGACCCTTGTCCTGCTGCAGGATCCTAAATTAACTACAATTAAGGATAAGAAGATTAAAAATTTGATGACTATTGGCGAAGTGGCTGGTATAACCAATGTACAAACTTCAGCCATTCGTCATTGGGAAAAAGAAGGGCTTCTATTTCCAGAAAGAGCTCCTGAAAATGGATACAGGTTGTATACCCCAGTTCATGTGAGACAGATTTTACTTATCTGCAATTTGAGAAAGACTGTTTATTATTTGGAAAAAATGAAAGAGCTTGTCCAAGCCGTGGAACATCACAGCATTGAAAAAATAAAAGAAGTCACGGAGAATGCTCTCATTAGTATTCACAGACGTAATCGGCAACAATTTAATGGCGTTCATAAATTAATGGAGTTATGTATCGAAGTTGGTTTAATGGGCTATAATGAGGCTTCTCTATTAAAACCAAATCATTCCTTTGATATGGAAAAGGATAAGTAAACCGTCAGGGATCTTCCCAGACGGTTTTTTCTTACTGTTATGTGAAGTAATCTGTCACATGTAACACCTCCATTCCCCTCCAAGACCAAAGTCCAGTAATAAACTAAACCTCAGCCAGTTATGGAGAGTATGTTTTTTAGTTAAAGTAGGCTTATAGTGGATAACATTGGAAGCTATGACGCCCAAAGTTGAAACAACACATAAGCAGGAGGAATATATGGAATTAATTATCGAAAGTGTAAGCAAGAAATATAAGGGGGATTTTTACGGTCTTCGGGACTTATCCTTACAAATCCAAACAGGTATTTTGGGATTGTTAGGTCCGAATGGTGCTGGGAAATCTACGTTGATGAGAATCTTATCAACCATTACTCAACCGACAGGGGGGAAGGTGAGTTGGAACGGAGTCGATATTACGAAAGATCCCAATGCTGTACGAAGTATATTAGGTTATTTGCCACAAGATTTTGGTGTATACCCTCATTTGAATGCCGTTGAGTTTTTGGAATATTTAGCGGCGATCAGAGGGTTAGATTATAAAATCGTAAGAAAAAGAATTGACGAGTTACTGCATTTGGTTAATCTTCATGAGGTCCGCAAAAAACCGCTGAATGGCTTTTCAGGCGGGATGAGACAACGTGTAGGTATAGCACAAGCGTTACTGAATGACCCCAAGCTATTAATCGTTGATGAGCCAACGGTTGGACTTGATCCTGAGGAACGGATTCGTTTTCGTAATCTTTTATCCGAATTATCTGGGGATCGTATTGTTATCTTATCAACCCATATCGTATCGGATATCGAAGCGACCGCAACAGACATCGCTATTGTAAATCAAGGACGAAGTGTGATACAGGCAGCTCCGAGTGAATTATTAGCAGCGACGGTGGGTAAAGTGTGGGAGTGGTTAATACCGAGTGATACTTGGATGGAAGTGCGTAAACAGTTGCTAGTCAGCAGCACCATCCAAAGCAGTGAAGGGGTGCGTGTGAGGGTTATTGCCGATACTCAGCCTTCAGCAGAGAGTCGCTTGGTTACGCCGACTTTAGAGGATGCGTATTTGTATTACATTTCGGCAAACAAGCAGGGGGCAGCAGTATGACCTCGTTTCGTATTTTATTTCCACATGATGAAAGCTGATTATTTAGAAAGGGTTCGAAGATATAGCTTTTTGATTACAGTGCTAGTGTCGATTTTTTTCGTGTTTAAGTACATTCCTTCAAGTAATGATAGTTATTTAACCTTATCGCTACACGATATACGCGGCATCTATAACTCTGCTTGGGTCGGCAGTGCAATTGCTATATTAACATCCATGCTGCTAAGTCTTCCAGCGTTCTTTCTAGTGAAAAATGCGATAGAGCGAGATGTGCAGACTGGGGTGGGACAAATCATAGCAACGACTCCGATTACTAGGTGGATGTACACCATGGGTAAAATGTGGAGTAATTTCGTTTTCTTGATGTCTATTGTTGCTGTATCGATTGTATCTGCGCTTGCCATGCAGCTGGTTAGAGGGGAAGATTATACGATTGATTTGGCGAATCTATTGCTTCCATTTATGTACTCCACATTGCCGACTATGGCTTTGGTGGCTGCAATTGCCATCTTTTTTGAATCCGTGCCTTTGTTACGTAAGGGATTTGGCAATTTAATTTATTTTGTATTGTGGCTCGTTTCGCTTAACCTTTCGACTAAGGCGATTCATTCAGGCCAGGATATGCTCGGTATTTCACCAATTCTGGCCAAGATGTCAAGCGAGGCGAATGAGAGGATTCCTAATAACCATGGGAGCCATGTCTCTGGTATTGGCCCGTTGGAGGGAAATTTACATACATACGATTGGAACGGTGTACATTGGACTATACAGATGTTTTTAGCACGTTATATTTGGTTAGCCGCGGCACTAATAATTGTAGTAATGGCCTCATTCTTCTTTCATCGGTTTGATCTAACACGTTTGGCTAAAATAAATAAAAAAAGTAAACCTAGTGAATCTGGAAATGCGAAGCCTCACAGTAAGCCTGTACATAGGAATGACATTGAAATAAAGTTAACTCCTTATTCTAATGCACAAGGGCAATCCAACTATATCAAAACATTAGCCTTGGAACTGCGTCTTATGCTCAAAGGGTTACGTTTGTGGTGGTACTTGGTAGCATTGGTTATGATCTTACTAGGTTTATTATTGCCAATGGAATCCGTATTAGAATATGTTGTGCCCTTTACATGGGTTTGGCCTGTTCTGATTTGGTCGGCAATGGGTACAAATGAAACGTATTACCGTACCCATCAATTGATTTTTACGGCCATGCATCCGGTTCGAAATCAATTTATTGTATTATGGCTAGCCGGAATCATTATTGCTTATTTGACGGGCAGCGGGGCTATGATTCATTTTATTGTCGCGGGTGAATGGGAAAGCCTAAAGGCCATGGCCGTAGGCGGATTGTTTATACCAACACTAGCTGTAGCTTTAGGCATATGGTCGGGGAATGGCAAATTGTTTCAAGTGGTGTTTATGTTAATGTGGTATCTGGGTCCCCTAAATAAGTTGGATGTTATGGATTTTATGGGGTCAACACCGCAAGCACTGGACCGAGGTGTATATCAGTATTACCTGCTAGCCACAATTATTCTGCTGATACTGGCCGTAATTGGAAGAGTGCGTCAAGTGAGAATGTATAGTTAATGTTAACTGAAGCGTCGAAGAACAAGGGTATGTCTTTGACGCTTTTTTGGTCTGAATTATTCAATAGTTAGGGAGCGGGATGGGGTAGATGAGGTCTATTTAGCAAACCATTTCTTTGACCTCACAATCACGATTACTGCCCCGAGGCCCCATACCCAAACTATACATTCGATTGCCCACAACGGTAACATCTTAGCTTGATACAGACCCGCAAAAAAATCAATTAGAGCATGAATCAATACCGCATAAAGCAAGTACACAGCCTTTCTTGTCCGAATCCCGTATAAAACAGTTAATGAAAGTGCAATTTGGATAAATATCGCTGGGATGCGCTCGAACGCGCCTAACCAATATTCACTCTGGGGTGTATGGATCATTCGGTCTTTGAGCCCTTGGAACAGAGCAATTTGCTCGGACGGTGCTGCGGCGCCAAAAGCTTGCTCGAAGGTTCCTGCGTTAATCATTGTTGCTAAGACGATCCCCAATATGCCCATACCGACGCTTATTATCAATACCTCAATACCACCGTGGCCTATCCCTACAGCAATGCCGTCTTTGCGCTCTTGGCGTTTTTTTAATAGAAACGAGAAGCCTAGCCAACGTCCTCCGTTTTCAAATATACCTGCGGCTAGTCCGCCGTAAACTGCGGCCATCCATGGATTTTTCAGCCACGCTTCCGTTGTTTGGTTACCTGAAAACATATAGGCATGCAGCACTTGCTCCAACAACTGCGAGAAAACGATAAAGATAAGAATTCCGACACCGACCGCACGGTAAGAAATTTTAAGCGTTCTACGATAATAAATGAGCAGAGACAAAGAAATTACAATTCCGAGAATAACCTGAACAATCATTGCTGTGATAGAGCCTTGACTCACCATTTGGCTTCACTCCTTATTCTTTGGATCCTCCGGTAGCGAGGTCGGTTTTGAATAACTCCTTTGTAAGCAGGGTAGCTAGTGTATCAACAGACATCTTGCGGATACCGATCATGGGTGCAAGTTGACTCCAAATATCAGTGCCATTATTAGATAAAATGACCAATCCAATCCTCTTATCTCGATTAAATGTTGCAAAGCTGCTAGATCCGTACGTTCCCCCATTGTGCCAGTGCGTGGTAGAACCATCCTTCTCTCTGAAGAACATCCAGCCAAAACCGATGCCGATCCCCCTGCTTGGGAAAATGTCGTGCTGCGATTTCCTGCATTCCGTAAGCGCGGCATACAGGGGGTGATCGGCGTCACTCAAATGAGCGTCCATGTAATGAAGCATATCCGAAACGGTCGAACGAACGGCCCCAGCTCCAGCCATCGTATCCCTAAAATCCCAATGCGGCACAGGTTTCCCCTTTGCATTGAAGACGGGAAGCAGACGATTACGTTGGACCTCCGGGAGTTGTACAGCACTATCGGTCATTCCAAGAGGCTTAAACACCAAATCGCGCAAGGCTTCATCCAGGCTAACGTCCAATCGTCTGGATAACAGCCAACCCAGCAGACCAAAGCCATAATTGGAATAGCTGTGTTTATTGCTTTTCTTAAGACTTTCAGATGCAACAGCGCTGATTAAATCATCATCCTTGTAATTCGCGTAAGGATTCAGTGGATCTATGATGGTTCCTTTCATATTTTTAGGTACTTCGGGTAGACCTGACGTGTGAGTAGCCAGCTGAAGTAAAGTTGTCCTTCTGGCAAATGGACTGGAGGACCATTCGGGAACGAAGTCAGACAGCCGGTCGGAACGACTCCAGACGCCATTCTGCTCGCCGATTGCCAATAGCAGGCCGGTCATTGTTTTGGTAATCGAGCCAATCTCATACAGGAATTTGGATGAATCAACTCCGTTACCCTGTCCCGAAGTCCAGAATGAACGCGTGGAATGGTGAATCAATCCGACTGTTAACTGATGGTTGGGGCGTTCCGACCACCGCTGAATACGCTTTTCCGACAAGCATGCCGTAACCTGTTTGTTCATCGCGCGATTCCTCTTTTGCCGCAGATCGTTACAATATAATGATATCATGATGATATTATATTTAGAAAAATATTCAAGTTATTCATACGATATGGATATTTCTTGCTTTACCGTCAATAATACGCTGCTGCTTTATACATCAATAGCTTTACAAGCAGTGAATACGAATGATTCTTTATGCTTTTAAAGCGGATTGCTTAGGCACCTAGGGGAGGTTTTGTAATAGCAACGTCGAATGATTGAGTTACAAGAATTGTAAAATCATATGGAAGATATCAACACTATCGGAGGTGGATTTGATATGAGAGCACTATTTATCGGAGGTACTGGGACGATCAGCTCTGCAATCACCAAGCAGTTGTTAGAAAGAGGATGCGAGCTTTATCTTCTCAATAGAGGCACAAGGAACGAGGACTTGCCAGCGGGCGTAAACATTATGAAAGCGGATATTAATGATGAAGATCATGTATCTAAGATTATTGAGAACTTGGAGTTTGATGTCGTTGCTGATTTCATAGCATTTGAACCGTCTCAGGTGGAAAGAGATTATCGTTTATTTAATGGTAAAACGAAACAATTTATGTTTATTAGCTCAGCTTCTGCGTATCAAACGCCGTTGTCCGATTATAGAATTACGGAGGGAACTCCGTTATCAAACCCATATTGGGAGTATTCCAGAAATAAGATTGCGTGTGAAGAATATTTAATGAAACAGTATCGTGAGAATGGCTTTCCGATAACGATCGTAAGACCAAGCCACACCTATAGTGAACGCTCGATTCCACTTGGCGTACATGGAAGTAAGGGTACCTGGCAGGTTGCTAAGCGAATGTTGGAGAATAAACCCGTGATTATTCATGGAGATGGTACTTCCCTCTGGACAATGACACACAATAGTGATTTTGCTAAAGGTTTTATTGGCCTAATGGGCAATATTCATGCGATTGGTGAGTCCGTTCATATCACTTCAGATGAGACGGTTACCTGGAATCAAATTTATGAAGTAATTGCGGATGCCCTAGGAGTGAAACTTAAAGCAGTCCATGTTTCATCTGAATTTCTGGCTGCATGCAGTAAGGAGGATTACAGGGGTGGGTTGCTAGGAGATAAGGCTAATTCGGTCGTATTTGATAATTCAAAGCTGAAAAGACTTGTTCCCGAATTTGTTGCAAGCACGCGATTTGATCAAGGAATTAGGCAAACGATCGCATACATTCTAGCCCATCCTGAACATCAAACAGAGGATAAGGAATTTGATAGTTGGTGTGATAAGGTTATCCATGCATTAGATGCTGCTTTAAAGAATATAACTGAATAGGTCATTCCAAAGGTAGGGATCAGCTATGTATTGGTTTTTTTTAATAATTATTTTGATATGCGTTCTAATTTTTTTGTTCCTGTTTGCACGCAAGGCTAGAGATAAACTTGAGACAAAAAAAGTAGTTCAACTATCACTTAAACAAAAAAAGAATTCGGTGAATAAACAAACTTGCAGTTTTTGTCGAAAAAAAGCCAAACGTCTTCATTTTTATTCATCTGAAAGTGGTCAGGTACTAGGTGTATGTGATCAATGTAAACCACAGGCGGAGCGACGAGCTTTGATGAGAATATAATCAATTACGAAGGCATTCATTAGTGATAACACAAAATTTAAAGAACAGGTCGGAAGAGCTTTTTTCCCGGCCTGTTCTTTAAATTTTGTGTTGAATAAATATAATTTCTTCCATAATACTGGAATTATTAAAGCAGGTAATAGGAGGAAACTAGTCGAATATAATTGGAAATTGTCGTTTGCTGAGGCAAATAAGGAGAATTAAAATATTCATGATGGAGACACTTTCAAACACATATGACTTCCCCCTAGTCCTTCTTTCGATTATTATCGCAATAGTTGCTTCGTTTGCTGCATTGGATCTAGGGATTCGTATACATAAAGCGAAAGGTTATGCACGTTACATCTGGTTATCTGGCGGAGCATTTGCGATGGGGATGGGCATTTGGTCCATGCATTTTATAGCTATGCTTGCTTTCCATTTGTCTATTCCTGTCACCTATAATGTAATGCTGGTCATTGTTTCTATTATTCCTGCCATTTTTTCATCCGGGTTAGCGCTGCATATTGTAAGCCAACCTTCTATGCGCAAATTCCAAGTGATCACGGGTGCCCTTTTCATTGGGATTGGAATTGTTTCTATGCATTATATCGGTATGGAAGCCATGGTGATGGAAGCAACAATTACGTACAATCGTTTTCTATGGGCTCTTTCTGCCATCATTGCTGTTGTCGTATCATTAGTAGCCTTGCTTCTATTGTTTTTGGCGAAACAGAATTCGAGTAAACCGGGTTTTGGGTGGAGAAAAGTAGGAAGTGCCCTCATTATGGGGGTAGCTATATCTGGCATGCATTTCACTGGGATGTCGGCAGCTACGTTCAAACACGATCATCAACATATCAGTTTGTCGGGATCATCGTTCGATAATACACTTCTAGCGTATTCGATTGGAATTGGCATGCTGATCATTTTGGGGCTGGTGTTTATCAGCACTTTTGTTGAAAACCGCTTTGAATCCCAATCTTTAGGGTCAGAAAGAAAATTCCGATCCGTGATCGAGTCCGCTAACGACGCCATTATTTTAGCCGACAGCAAGGGTACCATTATTTCATGGAACACCGGAGCCCAGCTCATTTTTGGGTATCAAGAAAAAGATGTTTTAGGTAAAAAGCTACAAATCATAATACCTGAACGATACAGAGAAGCTCATCAAAAAGGAATGGAACGTTACCTTACCACAGGCAAACCTCACGTTATTGGGAAAACCGTCGAATTACAAGGACTGAGAGAAGACGGAAGTGAATTTCCAATCGAACTTTCTATTGCCGATTGGGTAGAGGATGGAAATACCTACTTCAGCAGCATCATTCGAGATATTACGGAACGCAAAAAAACCGAAGAAAAAATCAATCAAATGGTATATCTTGATCCTTTGACGGGACTACCGAATCGACGATTACTAAATGATCGCCTCACGCAAGCGTTGGATCAGACAAGTGAAAATAAACAGATCATAGGGATAATGTTTATCGATTTGGATCGATTCAAATATATTAACGACACGTTAGGACATGCCATGGGTGATCGTTTATTGATTGAGGTCGCCAAGCGACTTCGAGACTGCATGGGTAAAATGGATACAGTTTCACGCCAAGGTGGAGATGAGTTTATTGTGCTTCTCCCTAATACGACTTCTGATGAGATTACGAAAAAAGCCCAAAATATAGTTCATTTATTCACGAAATCGGTTGTGTTAAGTGAACACGAGATGTTTGTAACCCCATCGATTGGGATTAGCTTGTATCCATCCGATGGCAGGGATATAGAGACCTTGATCAAGAATGCGGATACAGCCATGTACCGTGTAAAGGAGCAAGGAAAAAATAATTTTCAGTTTTATACACCGGATATGAATGAAGCGGTGTCCCAAAAAATGAAGTTAGAGATGGGACTGCGCAAAGGTTTGGAACGCGGTGAGTTTAAGGTTTACTATCAACCGCAGATTGATGTCATTTCCGGTAAAGTGATTGGTGTAGAAGCTCTGATCCGTTGGCAGCATCCAGAGTGGGGAAATATCTCTCCCGAAGAGTTTATCCCTTTAGCCGAAGAAACCGGATTGATCATCCCAATAGGCGAATGGGTGCTTTATGAGGCATGCCACCAAAATAAAATTTGGCAAGATACAGGCTATCCTCCTTTACGTATCGCTGTAAATATATCTTCACGTCAATTTCAACAAAATAATTTAGTTGAGATGGTAAGTAAAACTTTAAAAGAAACGGAACTTGACCCTCAATATCTTGAGCTTGAACTGACGGAAAGCATCATCCAAGATTCGAAGTATGCTATTACTACGATGCAAAAACTAAAAGCCATGGGTATTCATCTATCCATTGACGATTTTGGAACAGGATATTCTTCTTTAAGTTATTTGAAACTTTTCCCAATCGACAGTTTAAAAATCGATCGCTCTTTTACAAGTAATATTTTTGAGGATTCAAAGGATGCAGCACTTGTTCATACCATAATCGCTATGGCACACAATCTGGATTTAAAAGTGATTGCGGAAGGCGTTGAAACGCAGGAGCAGTTACATTTCCTTCAACAGAGACAATGTAACGAAGCGCAAGGCTACTTTTTTAGCCGGCCAGTATCCGGTGAAGAACTCTCCATTTTCTTAAAGAACCGTTTGTAATAGTAGACGCCCCCTTGAGAAGGTTACCCTCATACAAAAAAGACTGGACAAGTATATACTTATCCAGTCTTTTTGTGCATGCCGCCTCCGTTATTTTTTAACCAGATCCTCAATGGAAGTAATGGTCATATATTTCGGAACGACTAGACCGAGCTTGGTTCCTACTAGGTTGGGTCCCAAGTCCTCGAATTTACCTTTAAACTTCTCATAATATTCTTTATGCGTGGTTGGCAGCCAAGCTGCCACCATGGCGTCAGCGTCACCGCTAGCGATGCCGGCCCACATGGGTCCAGCTTCAACCTGAAGCATATCTACTTGGTATCCTAGCTTGCTCTCCAGCACGTATTTAACCACATTTGTACTGGCAATTTCAGAATCCCATGCTACATAGGCAAGCTTTAATTTCTTCGCTTCCACCTTGGGAATACCGCTAATCCACGCATTCACCTTATCCGGGTTAGTCTCCACCCACTGGGCAGCGGATTCCTCCGGCTTCTGGCCATCTTGGATGTTCGCCATCACCTTTTCCATATCGGCAGGTGTCCACTGAAATTTATCGAGGAATTGATAGGCCGAAGGTTGATCGGTTTTCAATCGGAGACGTACAATCGTATGAATTTCCTCATCTCCGCCAAATACCTTTTTCGGATCTTCCAAATATTTCAGATCATACTTAGAAAACATCCAATGCGGTGTCCAGCCGGTCACAATAATGGGCTTCCCTTCCTTATACGCTCTGTCCAAGGCAATGGTCATAGCTGTACTGGACCCTTCAATTAGCTTCCATGAGGTAAGATTATAAGCCTTAAGCGCTTTTTCAGAAGCATTCATTAAGCCAGAACCGGGGTCAATACCTACAATACTATAAGCCACTTGGTCTCCGACAAAAGTACTCGTCGAAACAGGAGATTTCTTCCCTATTCCTATAAAGATAGCAACGATACAGAAAGCGGCTACGGCCGCGATTACCAGCGGCTTCTTTAATGTGAAAGACTTTTTCCCTTTTCTTTTCTTTCCAATGACGCTCTGTGTTAATCGGTCTAGTAGGATAGCCAAAACGACAACAGCAAGTCCTGCTTCAAATCCCTGTCCTGTCTTCAATTGAGTCACAGCCCGGTATACGTCCGCTCCGACACCCTGTGCTCCGATCATTGAAGCAATGACCACCATCGACAGAGACAGCATAATGGTCTGGTTGATCCCGGCTAATATGGTCGGCAGGGCCAATGGAAACTGTACTTTGAAAAGCTTCTGAGCCGGGGTTGACCCGAATGCATCTGCAGCTTCCACTAAATCGGCAGGTACCTGCAGGATACCAAGGTTCGTTAAGCGAATGGTCGGCGGGATAGAGAAAATAACCGAGGCGATAACGCCTGGAACCACGCCAAGACCGAAGAAAGTAACCGCAGGAATGAGGTATACAAACGCCGGCATTGTCTGCATGAAATCCAGCATGGGGGTCAGCGTACTCCGCACCGAGCGGTTTCTGGCACACCAAATCCCGAGTGGCAGTCCAAGAACGATGGAAATAAGGGCGGAGGTTAATACCAATGCCAATGTGTCCATTGTGGATTCCCAGTATCCGAGATTAAGGATAAGCAGCAATCCGAGCACTGTAAATAGTGCCAGCCGCCACTTGCCGAAATAGTAAGCAAGGAGCGTTAGAACTACGATAACAACGATAGCGGGGAAGGCATGAAATAGGAAAGTAAATCCGCCTACGATCCCACTAATGATGGATGAGAAGAAATCAAACAGGAAGGCAAAGTTGGTATTGAACCAACTGATGATGGATTCGACCCAGCGGTCCAAAGGAATTTTCGTGAACATTAGAGGTTCACCTTCTTGTCAGTAGTATCATGGGTGCCTGCGATGGCAGCTAGGACTGCGCCACGAACTATAATGCCAAGTAAACGGCCTTTTTCGTCGACCACAGTAACCGGAATTTTGGCAATGCTAATAAGCTCGAAGCATTCATTCAAATGGATGTCAGGCGGGACTGTAGGCACATCACGAATGACGATATCTCCAATCGTTTTATTACCTTTAACAGCCATAACGGCATCTTCTGCTGTAATGGCGCCAATGAGCCTTTTGGCTTTATCCACGACATACAGGTTCGAAATCCCATTATCCTGCATCAATTGTAAGGCGACCCTTGGTCCCCTCTCCAAAGTGATCGTTTCTGGCCTGCGCATCACATGTGCAGCCGTTAACACTTTGGACAGATCGACATCTTCTACGAATCGTTCCACGTACTTATTTGCTGGATTCATTAAAATTTCTTCGGGTGTCCCAATTTGGACAACGGAGCCCTCCCGCATAAGAGCGATTCTGTCGCCAATTCGCAAGGCTTCATCCAAATCATGTGTAATGAAAATAATTGTTTTTTTCATTTTATCCTGGAGCTCCAGCAGTTCATCCTGCATATCCTTACGAATTAAAGGATCCAGTGCGCTGAATGCCTCGTCCATAAGCAGAACATCAGGATCGTTCGCTAAAGCACGTGCTAGTCCAACCCGCTGCTGCATGCCTCCGCTCAGCTGGTCGGGATGGCTGTCTTCCAATCCTTTTAAACCGACAAGCTCTAAAGATTCCAGCGCTTTTTGCCGATTGGCCTGCTTGGAACCGCCTTGAATCTCCAGTCCAAACTCCACATTCTCAATGATTGTTTTATGCGGAAACAAGGCGAATTTCTGGAAAACCATGCTGATCTTACTGCGCCTAACTTGGCGAAGCTGCTCATGGTTCATCGATACAATGTTCTCACCATCAATGAGAATGGTTCCAGAGGTGGGTTCAATCAGACGATTCAATAGACGGACCAGCGTAGACTTGCCGCTTCCGGACAATCCCATAATCACGAAGATTTCGCCCGCCTGTATGGTTAAATTGACCTTATTTACACCAACGGTATGCTTCGTTTCTTCGTATATTCTCTTTTTGGACCATCCTTTATCAAGAAGTAAAAGGGCCTTCTTGGGATCTTGTCCGAATACCTTCGTCAAATTATTGACTTCAACAATATGCATAGCTACCTCCTGTTGTTTAGTTGAAATCAGACTATCCTTAAATCAGAAATTTCCTCTCCGATCAAAAAAGCCGTAGTAATAATATAAACATAATAGCGGGAATTGAAACACGAGCTCCTAAGAGGGAGAAGAAGTGCGATATTGTTTGATGTCGGGATTCTTGGACAGGCGAAACAGGCGAGTTATATGCAGGTGTGGTGGGAATCTTTGATGAACCGTAGAGTATCGGGGTTATTCATTCTCACAAATGTGAGGTGGATTGGGAAAACGGAGTTCTGAATTTTTTGAAAAGGGGCTTTCCTAAGAGTTTAAGACTTAAAGGTGGCCCCATAAAGTTTTAAGTTGAAGTTTGTTGGGAGCCGGGTGGAATGAAAAACGGCGGTACTTTAATCCAACCGCGTTTAACCATTAATTGTTTTAATTTTCCCCCCAACATCACTTTTTCAGCTTGGAATTGAAGAAATATTAAACCGAAATCAGTCCGGATCGCTTCTGCATTGGCACCTGCGGCACGGAGAATCAAACTAACGATTTTAAAGGATAATTCGTTGGCAAGTACTTCATCCGTCAATTTAACACCAAGCGGAATACTGTTAGTATCTGATTGAGGCATATCTTCATGAGCAGGCGGTAAAGTTATTCCTTCCTTGAGCATGAAATCATAGAGACGTTCCCGTTGACCATGGTTGAGTTCCAAATCTTCCTTGAGCACTGCTCTTAGATCTTCATCATTGGTGGTGTTTATACCCGCTTGAACAGTTACTTTGGCTACTTCAAGACCTGCTAAGTAAATCCAACAAGCCATCACCTCACCTACATGAAGAGGGTGGGGTTTTTCTTCATCTGTCAAAGATTTAATTGTAGTAATTGCTGCTTCCAATATGCCAACCATGATGATTCCTCCTAATATTGTCATTTATTTGGATATTGTTTACTTGGCAATCTTTTTTATTCATACTAAAAGTGTGCCAATCGGAAGGAGAGACTGATATGCAAACCATTATGATAGTAGAAGACGATCCTAAAATTGCTGAACTCTTGCAGTCTTACATAAAAAAATACGGCTATAATGTAACATCAGTAACTGATTTTGATCATGTAATGGATGACTTTCATAAAAACAAGCCGGATCTTGTGCTTCTCGATGTCAATCTACCCAGCTATGACGGGTATTATTGGTGCCGGCAGATTCGTACGCAATCGATATGTCCTGTCCTATTTATATCAGCGCGAACAGGTGAAATGGATCAGGTCATGGCGCTGGAAAATGGCGGGGATGATTTTATTACGAAGCCGTTTCATTCTGAAATTGTCTTAGCGAAAATTCGCAGTCATCTTCGGCGTGCTTACGGGGAATACGCGGTGAAGGTTGGCGAGCGAGTATTGGAAAGAGACGGACTTAAGCTTTATCCAGAACGGCTGGAATTCCTATTCGGTACAAAAGCTGCTTCACTGACGAAAAAAGAAGCCGACATCATCGAAAGTCTGATGGAGCGCTATCCGCGCGTATCTGGTCGTGAAGATTTACTTGAAAAGCTATGGGACGATCAATCGTACGTAGATGAAAATACGCTCAATGTAAACATTACACGCGTCAGGAAAAAATTTAATGAGCTAGGCATAGAGGATGCGGTGGAAACGGTTAGGGGCGCCGGATATCGTCTAAACGTTACATGGACGAAGGCGGGAGATCAATGAAGTTATTTATCAAAGAGCATTCTCTATTGGTGGTCTTGCAGATCATTCAATTTATCACGATTCTAGGCATTTACTGGCTTGATGGATATCGCAATACGGCACCGGGTCTTTATGCCATTTTCCTCGGATTCTTCTTTCTTGGATGCTATCTGTTATATCAATACTTTAGCCGTCGCAGTTTCTATCAACGTCTCAGCAACCCGCTGGAGTCACTGGATGATTCCTTCCAGAAAACGGAGCAAACCCCTGTGTCGGAAGCTTTTAATAAGCTGTTGAGAAATCAGTATAAGCATTACCAGCAACAAATCAAAACGGCTGAGCATCGACAAGAGGAGCATCTGAAGTTTATGGACCAATGGGTACACCAGATGAAAACACCTCTGTCCGTCATCGAACTCACTGCTCGAAATTTGGATGAACCGGAATCTTCCTATATCCGCGAAGAGACGGAGCGAATGAAGACGGGGTTAAATACGATTCTGTACATGGCGCGCCTTCGAACCATTGAGCAGGATTTTCATGTCAAACCTGTCGTTCTGTCCAAAATCGTGAATGAAGTGAATCAGGAAAATAAACGGTTCTATATCCGTAATCAGGTTTATCCTCAACTGCAAGAGATAAAGGAAGGAATCGTCGTAGAGACGGATGAAAAATGGCTGTTTTTTATGCTTTCACAACTTGTTAATAATGCGGTGAAGTATTCAGCAGGAAAAAGCAAAAAATTGATCATTTCCCTATATGAGAAAGATAAAGAAGCGATACTAGAGGTAACTGACTTCGGAGTGGGCATCCCGGATACCGATAAAACCCGTATTTTCAACCCTTTTTACACAGGGGAAAATGGGCGTAAATTCAGAGAATCGACCGGAATGGGTCTTTATTTAACGAAGGAGGCAGCCGAACATCTGGGACATCGCATAGAACTTGATTCGGAAGTTTACGAAGGTACAACCTTTCGAATTATTTTCGCGTCATCGCAAAACCTTACATCCGTGTAAGGAAAGTGAAAGGAGAATCAATAGTTGGATTCGGTCGATAGCGGTACACTAATCACAGATCGAATGATGACTATTTGAAAGGGGCTTTCGTGATGCTGAAAGTGAAGCAAGCAAGTAAAATCTATGAGGGGAAGATCGCCTACCGCGCTTTATCGGATATAGATTTAACCATTGAATCAGGTGAATTTGTTGGCATTATGGGTCCGTCTGGAAGCGGGAAAACAACTTTGCTTAATATGATCGCAACCATAGACGAACCGACAACTGGCGAGATCTTAATTGCTGGCCATAATCCACATCATCTAAGTAAAAACGACTTAGCTAAATTCCGCCGACGTGAGCTGGGATTTGTGTTTCAAGACTTTAATCTCCTACACACGTTAACCGTTGAAGAAAACATCGTTCTGCCTTTGACATTGGACGGGAAAAAAGTCAGCGAGATGAAGCAAAAAGCAAATGAAATTGCCAAGAAACTTGGGATTACAGATATTATGAAAAAGCGCACGTACGAGATATCTGGTGGACAGGCGCAGAGAGCGGCCGTTGCCAGGGCGATGATTCATACGCCTAAGCTATTGCTTGCAGATGAACCGACTGGAAATCTGGATTCAAAAGCATCGAAGGATGTTATGGAAATGCTTGAATCCATCAATCAAACAGATCAAACAACGATGATGCTCGTAACGCATGACCCTCAAGCAGCGAGTTATTGCAACAGAGTCGTCTTCATCCGAGATGGCAGGTTTTATTCGGAAATTCATCGCAGCGATAATCGTCAGGTCTTCTTCCAGAAGATTATCGATACACTCTCTTTATTGGGAGGTAACGCAAATGACCTTTCGTCAATTCGCGTTTAATAACGTCACACGCAATAAAAGACTGTATGCGGCCTATTTTCTAAGCAGTATGTTCATGGTGATGGTATTTTTCACTTTTGCTATTTTTGCTTTCCATCCGGCGCTGAACGGAGGAGCTGTGAATGGCAAAGCAACCTTTGGTCTTAATATAGCTTCAGGAATCATTTATGTCTTTTCCTTTTTCTTCGTTTTGTATTCGATGAGCTCTTTTTTGCAGTCTCGCAAGAAAGAATTTGGGTTATTGATGATGCTAGGCATGTCCACCAGACAAATCCGTTCGATGGTATTTTGTGAAAACATGTTAATCGGATTTTTCGCAACACTAGGGGGCATTGGTCTAGGATTAGTTTTTGCAAAAGGAATCTTGCTAACAGCTGAAAACGTTCTGATTATCGGAACCGAGCTGGACTTCTATATGCCGTTGAAGGCCATTATCTTAACATTTGCTTCCTTTACCATTTTATTTCTGTTCATTTCTTTTGTTGTTTCTTTTGTCCTGCGCAGCGGAAAGTTAATCAACTTGATTAAAGGAGATAAGAAGTCCAAAGGAGAACCAAAGGCATCTGTTTTTTTAACCATAACAGCCATTGCATTGCTAGGGATCGGGTACTTCACTGCTTTGATCGCGAAAGGATCACTTGTTTTCATGGTCATGCTGCCAGTTATTATTGTGGTGATCATAGGCACCTATCTGTTGTTTACCCAATTAAGTGTTTACGTGATTCGCAGTCTTAAGAACAGGGAGTCCATCTTCTGGCGAAGAACAAATATGCTTCTATTTGCTGATCTTTCGTTTCGAATGAAGGATAATGCGCGGACATTTTTCATGGTTGCCATCATTTCGACCGTAGCATTCAGCGCCATTGGGTCACTTTATGGATTTCAATCGTTAACTACAGGTTCAACGAAATCACAAAATCCCTACACATTAACCTATACGGCAGACAAGGACAAAAGTAAGGATAAAGAAGAGAAGGATATTGCATTAATCGATGAACAGTTAGGCAGCAAGCAAATCGAGACCGTGAAGGCTCAAGCCATACTCAGTTACTTTCGAGTAAATGATCAAAAGACGCCTACATTGATCGCAAAGCAATCTGATTATAATCGCTTTGCAAGCATAATTGGAGCGGGTAAAATCAATCTGCAAGACGGGCAGTCGGCAGTCGTTCATACTGAAAGATTCGTGAATAACCGTGATGATAAACAGTTGAAGCAGCCTATTAAGCTGCAATCAGGCATAACCATACAGCCTAATATCATTATCAGTTCAAGAGTATTTACGGAATTTAGTGATTATTATGTCGTCAACGATGGTGCCTATGAGCAGCTTCCAAATTCGACTGAACAACGAAGGTTTCATGTATGGCAGGCGAAAGGAAGCCAGCAGCAGGCCATTATTCAAGCAGGAGAGATTTTAACCAAACAGGTTGGAAGGCATGAACTGTTTGCTGTTGATTTCGAAGTATATGATTTAAATAGAACCTATGGACCGGTGTTGTTCATTGGATTGTTTATTGGAATTGTCTTTTTCGTCTCGGCTGGGAGTTTTCTATATTTCCGCCTCTATACAGATTTAGACGACGACAAACAAAAATTTAAAGCCATAGCCAAAATGGGTTTGACTGAAAACGAATTGAAAAAAGTGCTTAACAGGCAAACAGCGATTCTTTTCTTCGCTCCGATTGTTGTGGCGCTTGTCCACGGGGCCGTGGCACTGACGGCATTATCCCATATGTTTAACTATAATTTGTTTACAGAATCCGCCATTGTACTGTGCGTCTTTGCCGCTATACAAGTCGTCTACTTTTTCATCGTTCGCTTTTTCTATACGAGACAAATTAAAGCTGCAATTTAAAATTAGCCATCATTTGCGTGCAGGGTGAACTGCAGCATAAATGATGGCTAAGCTTTTATGCAAATGAGGGGTCATGTATGTTAGTATAAAGCATTAGAATTTTAGTTCATGGGTAGCGGATAAAATCTGACCCCCCAAGAAGGTGCAAATCGAAAGATGCAGAATTTAGTCAAAAACGAAAGATTGCAAATGATCATAATCGCTATTGCTACGGCCACGGGCGCACAATTCAAGATAAATCCCTTTAGCAACGATTATTTCCGCATCGGTCTTGGGGTTAGTATCTTTTTGTTTTTTTTATTGCTTATGCCGCATTTACCCTATGTGAAAACGGGTATCCTAACGGGGATTGTTAGCATGATCGTTCAGTCTGGAGATTGGATCACTCACGTTCATTCTTATACGATCCTGGAGAGCTTGCAGAATAATGTGGCAGCCGGTTGTTACTATGTCGTGTTCGCGCTTGGTATGAGTAAGCTTCGAAGAAAATTGAACGAACTTCACCCCCTCATGTTAGGTGGATATATCGCATTAATTGACTTCGTTTCTAATGAAACGGAGCTCTTACTGCGTGGGGTATTCCTCGGTACGAATACCTTTTATTTTAAAGAATGGTTGCTTATAATGGTCATAGCTGTGGTACGCAGTTATTTTGCAATCGGTCTGTACAACAGTATCGCTATTAGTCAGATGCGGTTACTTCATGCTGAACAGGAAAAGCGGATGGAGCAGATGCTGAACATCAACTCTGGTTTATATGGAGAAGCTTTTTATTTGAAAAAAGCTATGGATACTATAGAGGGGATTACCGCGGATAGCTATGATCTTTATCGGAAATTAAATGAGGATAATCTCAAAGGATATAGTCAGCGTACGCTAGGAATTGCTCAACAAATCCATGAAGTAAAGAAGGATTCCCAACGTATTTTGGCAGGTTTATTGAAATTATTCGATAGTGAAGTAGTCGTCCATATGAGTCTTTCGGAGATCATGCACTTTGTCGTAAAGGGAAATCAAGAATATAGTGAAATGCTAAAGAAAAAGGTTATCATTGAAAAAGAACTGGCATTTAATCTGAACACGACGCACTATGTGCCTTTGCTGACGATCATAAATAACTTAGTTGCCAATGCGGTAGAAGCTATAGAGAAAAATGGAACCATACATATTCGGGTCTTTGAAAAAGAAGACGACGTATATTTTATCGTCATAGATTCTGGAAAAGGAATTCCTGATCATAAGAAGGAGCTTATTTTCGAACCAGGTTACACGACAAAATACAATGAAGAAGGGATAGCAGCAACCGGGATCGGTCTTTCTCATGTACGGGATATTGTTCTTTCCTTTGGGGGGAGTATCGCAGTAGCATCATCGGAGAAAGCATGCGGTACTCAGTTTGTTGTTCGTCTCCCACTAACAAGTCTAATTAAAGAGGGTAGAGTCGATGGCACTTTCAATTATGATCGTTGATGATGATGTCGTTTGCAGAAGTATGTTGCAAGATATTATTGATGAATGCGGCATTGGCGAGGTGATGGGGACGGCGGAAGGTGGAATTGAGGGGGCTCGAATGATCCTTAAATCGAAACCGGATGTCGTGTTGATTGATTTATTAATGCCTGATCAGGATGGTATTGAGACAATCACGCAATTAAAAAACAGTGGGTATGATGGAAAATTTATTATGATTTCACAAATTGAAAATAAGGACATGGTAGGACAAGCTTATAAAAAAGGAATCGAGTTCTTTATTCATAAGCCGATTAATCGCGTAGAAGTAGAGCACGTACTGAGCAAAGTTAATGAGCAGTGGAAATATGAGCGGTATGTTTCTGAGATCAAGCAATCTTTAGCTAAATTAGATATTGCCGGACCATCCTCCCCCCGTAAAGAACGAAAAGTTCGTGATGTGGTGAAGACCATTCTAATGGATTTGGGAATCATCGGTGAGATTGGCAGTAAGGACATCATAGCTTTAATGGAGAATGCCATCGAACATAGAGAGGCAACTAGTTTCCCTCCGTTAAAAGAATTGTACGAGTCTGTCGCCCACACCTATAAACAAGGCCAGAAAGATATTGAGAAAGAAAGTAAGGCGATTGAACAACGCATTCGAAGGACGATTATGGCTGCTTTAAATAATATGGCTTCCATTGGTTTAACCGATTATAGTAATCCTAAGTTTGAATATTATGCGCCGCTGTACTTTGATTTCCAAGATATTCGAATGAGGATGAAAGTCATGGACGAAGAACTGCAACCTGATAAAGGAAAAGTAAACATCAAAAAATTTTTACAAGTTTTTTATATGGAGATCCTAGAAAAATTAAATAGTTGAGTAAGGAATTCAACCTCTCAAGTCTGGGAACAGTAAGGACTAGAGGTTTGGATTCCTTTTTTTATTTCACTGTGATATATCATCACATGAAACAGATACCCATACGAAATGTAATCGGATACAAATTTTTCAAGTAAAATTAATTGCCGTGCATGTAAACTTTATTTTCATGTCGTGTAATTGTTTTTGTAGGATTCTGTATGTTGCTGTAGAGCGGAAGGTAGTATGTAATTACAAACTGATCGAATTAATCGATCTCAAATTTAATAGAAGAAAAGGGGTTCTTACATGAAAAAAGGTTTATCAGTAGTACTGGGAACGGTTATAGCTTTAACACTTAGTGCTTGTGGAAATGGTGCAACTACGGATAATAAGTCAACGCAGACTACGCAACCTGCACAAACAGCAGCAGCAGTTAAGAAATACACGTTTGGTACAGATGCGACGTATCCCCCTTTCGAGTTTCAAAAAGATGGTAAGTACATTGGAATAGATATTGATTTAATCAACGCAATTGCCAAAGAAGAGGGATTTGAAGTTGAATTAAAACCTATGAATTTTAAAGGAATTATACCTGCTATTACATCCAAACAATTGGACGGCGCTATAGCTGGTATCAGTATTACGGACGAACGTAAACAGGTTGTTGCCCTTTCGGATCCATATTACACAGCCGGACTTTCGCTAATCGTCCGAGAAGATAATACAACAATCAAAACGCCTGAAGACTTAAAGGGGAAAGTCATTGCTATTAAAAAAGGTACTTCCGGAGCAAAATTAGCAGATGAATATGGTAAAAAATATGGCGCTACAGTGAAGTATTTCGATGATAGTCCGGCCATGTATCAAGAAGTCGCCAATAAAAACGCCGATGTAACGATTGAAGACTTTCCGGTGATCTCGTACAAGATTGCAGTTGATCCGAATTCCAAGCTGAAAATTGTTGGGGATCGTTTGAACGGCGATAACTATGGTATTGCGGTGAGTAAAGAAAACGAAGAATTGATGAAAAAAATTAATGATGGAATCAAAAAGGTAAAAGCTAACGGAAAATACGATGAAATTATCAGCACGTATATGGGAAAATCCACTAAATAGATAACACAAGCGCTAACCTTTTGTCACCCAACGTTCCATGGGCCTCAGAAGGTTAGCGTCATTATGAATTCCATTAAAAAGGAAGGGTTGTTGATCCGGTGACTTCCTCGTTGCAGGTTATTTTAGATGCACTACCCATGCTGCTGAAAGGCGCTTTAATTACCTTTAAAATTGTTATCATCTCTTTACCGATCGCATTTCTTATAGGTTTAATTACGGGTTTGATGAATGTTTCTTCTAGTAAAATTCTTCGGGGTATTGCTTCTTCTTATGTTGATATCATTCGGGGAACGCCGCTATTAGTACAGGTCTTCTTTGAGTATTTTGGTATACCTGCTTTCTTTGATATTCGGATACCGGCAGAAACCGCAGGTATTATTGCCATCAGTTTGAATGCTGGTGCTTATATAGCAGAGATATTCCGCGGGGGCATTAACTCTATTAACAGAGGACAGATGGAAGCGGCGCGCTCCTTGGGATTAAGCAAATGGTTGACGATGCGATTGGTCATTTTACCACAAGCCATTCGCCGGATGATACCTGCTTTCGTCAATCAATTCATTGTAAGTATTAAGGATACTTCCCTTTTGTCCGTCATCGGAATTAGCGAGCTGACACAGAGCGGGGAGATTATTATCTCTGCCAACTATCGTGCTTTTGAGATTTGGGGAGTCGTGGGTGTCATCTACTTTATTATCATCTATGCGTTATCCCGCTTAGCTCGCGTATTTGAGAGGAGGTATGCTTCCAAATGATCGTCGTACAAAACTTGAAAAAGAAATTCGGTACGAACGAAGTGCTGAAAGATATTTCGACTACGATCCAAGAGAAAGAAGTGGTTTGCGTGATTGGACCCTCTGGATCAGGAAAGAGTACATTCCTACGTTGTCTTAATCTTCTTGAGGATGTGACATCTGGAAAAGTTGTGATCGGCGATGTCGAAGTGACTTCACCTAACACGAATATCGATCATTTACGCCAAAATGTAGGTATGGTTTTTCAGCTCTTTAACTTATTTCCTCATCTGACCGTATTGGAAAATATCATGCTAGCCCCGAAATACATTAAAAAGATAGATAAGCAGCAAAATGAACAAAAATCCATGGAACTACTGAAAAAAGTGGGCTTGGCTGGGAAGCGGGATGCGTACCCTGACCAGTTGTCTGGCGGACAACAGCAGCGTGTAGCCATTGCCCGTGCGCTAGCTATGAATCCACGTGTGATGTTATTCGATGAACCGACTTCGGCCTTGGACCCCGAGATGGTTGGCGAAGTGCTGCAAGTCATGAAGGATTTAGCCCATGAGGGAATCACCATGATTGTCGTCACGCATGAAATGGGCTTCGCTCGTGAAGTGGCAGATCGTGTAATCTTCATGGATGGAGGGTACATCGTAGAAGAAGGAACACCTTCTGAACTATTCGATTCACCCAAACACGAACGTACCCAAGCATTTCTTAGCAAAATCCTATAGATGGATTTATAATGGTTATATAAACTTACCTCTAGCAGGTCGCTCATCTTTGAACGGCCTGGATAGAGGTTTTCTACATGCTGCTCTTTTATGTAACCGGAAACCACGCGAAAGGAACGTTCCTATGAAAAAGATACTTTTGTTAGCTACGGGTGGAACCATCGCATCTGTGGTTGGGGAGGATGGATTGACCCCAGGGATGACGGCCGATGAACTGATAAGCTATTTGCCGGCACAAAATCACCTGTATCAGGTAGACAGTAACGTACTGATGGAAATTGACAGCACGAATATGCAGCCTGAATTTTGGGTCCGCATCGCGGAAGCCGTTTATAAGCATTATGATGATTATGATGGATTTGTCATCACGCATGGAACGGACACGATGAGTTATACATCAGCCGCGCTCTCCTATATGCTGCAAAACTTAAGTAAGCCGGTTGTTATTACAGGTTCTCAAGTTCCAATCCACAACAATCACACAGATGCCATCCATAACATGCGTAACGCTGCACAGTTTGCGTGTGAAGACATTGGTGGTGTATTTATTGTTTTTGATGGCAAGGTGATTAACGGGACAAGAGCCGTGAAAGTCAGAACCCGCAGTTACGATGCCTTTGAAAGCATAAATCATCCTTATGTGGCTTACTTTGAAGGCGATGAAATCAAGTACACGACGCCTATTGAACCTGTTCGGAATCAAGAGATGAAGCTGGACATATCGCTATGTCCTGATGTTTTTTTGTTAAAGCTGCATCCAGGTACGAAGCCTGAGCTTTTTGACTATCTGAAGCAGCACTATAGAGGTGTGATTATCGAAGGCTTTGGTTTAGGAGGGGTTCCTACCCAAGGGCGCAACCTTCTTCCCAAAATCATTGAGCTTATAGAAGCTGGAGTCGCTGTTGTCATTACGACACAATGTCTGGAAGAAGGCGGCGATCTGACGCTTTATGAAGTCGGGCGGAGAGTAGGCAGAGAACAGATTATTTCGTCGAAGGATATGAATAAAGAAGCGATCGTTCCGAAATTGATGTGGGCATTAGGGAAGACCAATGACCTCAAAGAGGTAAAGGAAATGATGGAAATGTCGATCGCCGATGATACCACTTTATAAAAAGCGAAAAAGCGACTTATTACGGTAGCGGATCTAATTTCACTTATTTACATCATACAAGTAAAACACGTAATCACTAGATACACCTGCATGTTCGAGCTGGCGGAGCATAGAAGTGATGTTGCCGCGGTGGTAAGTGCCGTGATTAACAACATGCTGGATAAGCTCTTCGTTGCTGGCATGCAGGACACCATAGGTTGGATGCGGAAAGTCTTTCACAGCTTGCCAATCGGCACCGCTATTCAGAAAGGCTCTGTAAGCCTCAGCGAGCTCAGAGAAGGCGGCCTCTAGTTGTTTCATGCTTTTCCCTGTAGTCTTTTCTTCAACAGTGACGAGCAGCTCTTTAACTTGCTCATAGCTGTTTCCTTTTATGCCGGACAACCAGACATTATCCACTCGATATATATGGACAAGTCCGGCATAGATGGTTGGAAATACATTGCTCATCTCCTGGTGCAAGATCTCCTCCGGCAGTTCCTCTAAACGCGCGAAAACCCGCTTATTAGCCCATACATGATACTCATAATTTTTGAGAGTTTGCGTAGACATCGGATCAATCCTCCTTCTTTTTTGCTTGATAGAGTTCTATTAATGTGCCATCTGCATCCCGAAAATGGGCAAGTCGTCCATTCCATGTCGGATGATTAAATGGTTCTTTGACGAATTCGATGCCTTTATCGGATAAACGATGGTAGGTATCATCTATATTTTCAACTTCAATATTGAGTACAAAATTCGTTGCATAGCTGCCGCTTTGCCCCAAATCTTCTCCCAGTGCTTCGCCCATGGCTTTGCGGGACAGCAGCTCGATACGAGCAGCGCCTGTGTTAAACAACGCGTACTCCATCGACTCCTCGTACCAGTCAGCTTTCAATTCTAATAGATCCCTATAAAAAGCTGCGCTTTTGTGAAAATCATCTACTAATATACGAACTTGTAATAAATTCATGATCATTCCTCCTTAGGATTCACCTAAGAACCATTGTAGCCCATCTTCACTGACAGAAACGGTCAGTCAAGCTGCGCCGCCGCATAATAATTGTGTAAATTTTTCGTTACCTGAATCATTTGGTTTTGGAGCAGCTGCGGCTCTTTAATGCGAAGGGTCCCTCCATAAGTCAGAAGAAAGTAGGGAAGATCATACAGGATGTATCGCTCTTCCAGTTTAAAATGGGCTTCAAGCTGCGAACGTTCTACCAACGCATGGGCCAGAAACCAATGACCACATAGATCATCTAGTGCTTGCTCTCTTCCAGTAATTTTGACAGATATGAGCTCATCCGGCTTATCCGAATCAGGCAGCACACCTGAAAGGATAAATTTGCGCGCCGAGAAATCAGCAGGCCGTTCAAAAGTCTTCTCCGCCCTTTCCAACTTTCGAATACGATCGATACGAAAGCTTCGAATTTCTTTACGAAGATGACAATGACCTACCACATACCATTTACTTTTCCAGCAAACAAGTCCGTAAGGATCCAAATGACGAGCTTCTGTTACAGATCCGTAGCCTTTTTGATAATGCATAAATATGGTCACGCTCTGAGCCACCGCCATTTCCACTTCTTGAAGCAGAGATACTTGCGAAGCATCAGCTTGGGGGAGAATGACATCAAGACCTTGCTCATGTAGATTGATTTGATGAAGTTGTTCTTCATTGGTATACATTTTCAACTTGGCGACGGCCTGACTTAATTTCTCTCCAAACGGATACCCTGCCTCCTGGGCAAAAGCTGCTGCGTGAATTAACGCTTTTTGTTCATCTAGATCAAATACAAGCGGAGCTTCATTGAAATGACCGAGCAAGCTATAACCGCCATTGTGCCCGGAATCGGCAATAATCGGGACTCCGCTGGCACATAAAGCATCGATGTATCGATAGACGGTTCGGATGTTAATCTCCAGCTTCTCAGCAAGCTGCTTAGCTGTTATTCGCTTTTGAGATTTGAGCAACCAGAGGATAGAAAGCATATGATCTGCTTTTGACATAATTCATATTCCTTTCCTAGGAAATCCTATCCATATGGCTCCATCATACCATTGACAGACCGATGAAAAAAACACCCAATCTCAAAGAGATAGGGCGCTATGTCTAACTAATATTTCGCTTAAAATAACGTTATGCCGTACTCCTCAATTTTACGATATAGCGTCGTTCTTCCGATTTTCAATTGTCCGGCGGCTTTGCTAAGGTTCCATTCCGAGGCCTTCAGCGCCTTCTTGATCGCTGTGATTTCCGCGTCCTTCAACGAGAGTGGGTGATCTTTGCCTGATCCTGCTTGCACAGCCTCATCGGATTCTTCGAACGATAGATGCTCAGCGTCAATCGCCTGTCCTCCAGCTAGGAAGACCGCCTGCATAAGAATGCCGCTAAGCTCTCTTATATTGCCCGGCCAGCTGTAGGTTAACAGCTTCTGCTGCGCGGCTTCCGTTAGGAATGGACAGGGCGAAGCATGCTTCTGGAGTAAATGCACGGCTAATGTCAAAATATCGCTTCTTTCTCGTAAGGACGGCAGCGTAATATGTATCCCCTTCAACCGGTAATACAGATCAGCCCGAAATCGGCCAGCCTTAATTTCCGTGGCCAATTCCTTATTCGTTGCTGCAATGACTCTAATATCAATTGCTTTGCTCTTCGCGCTGCCTACCGGAGTAATCATGCCTTCCTGGAGTACTCTTAATAAAGCAGCCTGTGCACGAAGCGGCATATCACCTATCTCATCGAGGAAGATAGTACCCTTGTGCGCGGCCTCGAATTTCCCGGCATTGCCGTTTTTGTTTGCTCCCGTGAAAGCGCCGCGAGCATATCCGAACAATTCACTCTCGACCAGGCTGTCCGGGATGGCGCTGCAATTCAGTGCAATGAACGGCTCAGCCGACCGGGTGCTAGCGGTATGAATGGATTGCGCGAACAATTCTTTCCCCACACCGCTTTCACCCAATAATAAGACAGGAAAATCAGTCGCTGCCGCCTTCTTGGCCAGTTCTTTCTTCTCTATGAGGGCCGGACACGTGCCGACAATATCTCTAAACGTATACAAATGCTGCTCGTTTGCCGCATGCTTCTGAATGGAGACGGACTGCCACAGCTTCTGATGCTCATTATGAATGGTTTCGATCGAAAAGCCTTCCAACTTCGTAAACACTTTGCCAATGGCGTCACTTCCAACAATGCGGATAGCGGCATGATTAGCACGAAGGATGCGGTTATCACGGCTTAGAGAGAGCAGCGGTAAAGGATGATTTTGTGAGGAATGCTCAAGTTCTCTGAGGGTAATGAGATGCTCCTTCTTCGACTCCTCCAGCAGAATTTTGTTCTGCAGGGAAAGGGCTGCCATACAGGCAAGTGTAAACGTATAGGCGTGGTAATTCTCTTGTTTGCCGCTAATATTGATGATACCGATCAGCTCGCCGATTGAATTGAAGACGGGTGCTGAGGCGCAGGTCAAGAAGTGATTGGAGTTGAAATAATGCTCTTCGGCATGCACACGTACGGGTTTTTTCTCTGCGAGGGCGACACCAATGGCATTTGTTCCTTTTCTTCTCTCGGTCCAATTTGCTCCAACTTGCAGCTGAACCGCTAACGCCCGGCGGGAGAAATCGATATCTCCGACCGTGTGAATAATGGTTCCCTCCGTATTGATAAGCAGCGCCATCTGGCCGGATTGCTTGATGCCTGTGTGCATTTGCTCGAATATTTGCTCCGTGTAATGTATGGTTTGCTCGTTTTGCCTTAATAGAGATTGAATGTGGCTTCCGGTTAAGATGTCATCGTCAATGGGGTCGGTGGGCATTAAACCAAGTTCGTGACAGCGCTTCCAAGATGACGCCGCCGCTTCTGATAAAAAGTTATTTTCCACGGATAGCAAAAATAAACACCTCCATTGCAATCAGTTTCCTAACCCGATCATATCATAGTTGCTTTTATTAATGGAGTGCTGAAAGAAAGAATGTCCCAAAATGGAACACTTCCGTTGTTTCAGAGCGGAACAAAAACTAGTAAGCGCGCACCATATTGTCTTATTGGAGGGCATTCAATATGTTGGCACGATCCTTGCTAATATATTTAACGTATTCCATTTTAAGGAGGCTGAGCTAAATGATTTATGCACAACCTGGACAAAACGGATCAAAGATTACATTTAAAAAACGGTACGAAAATTTTATCGGAGGACAGTGGACTGCGCCTATTAAGGGCCAATATTTTGACAATCCATCACCCGTAAATAACCGCGTTTTCTGCGAGGTTCCACGCTCATCTTCTGAGGATATCGAGCTAGCTTTAGATGCAGCGCATGCTGCAAAGGACTCATGGGGGCGCACACCCGTTGCAGAGCGTGCCGTCATTTTAAATAAAATTGCCGATCGCATGGAAGCGAATTTGGAAATGCTCGCGGTTGCCGAGACCTGGGATAACGGGAAGCCGGTTCGGGAAACGCTTGCGGCTGATCTGCCACTAGCAATCGATCATTTTCGCTATTTTGCAGGATGCATTCGCGCCCAGGAGGGTTCGCTCAGCCAATTGGATGACAATATGGTAGCCTACCATTTTAATGAGCCGCTTGGCGTCGTCGGTCAGATTATACCGTGGAACTTCCCACTGCTTATGGCGACATGGAAGCTTGCTCCGGCACTTGCGGCCGGAAATGCGGTCGTCCTCAAGCCAGCTGAACAAACGCCGGCATCCATACTGGTGCTGATGGAGCTCATTCAAGATTTGCTGCCGCCGGGCGTACTTAATATCGTCAACGGCTTCGGACTTGAAGCCGGTAAACCGCTTGCCTCGAGTAGCCGCATCGCGAAAATCGCCTTTACCGGCGAGACGACGACAGGCCGCTTAATTATGCAGTATGCTTCGCAAAACCTGATACCAGTCACCTTGGAGCTGGGTGGCAAGTCGCCGAACATTTTCTTTGAGGATGTGGTCAAAAGTGATGACGCTTTCTTCAATAAAGCGCTCGAAGGCTTTGCGATGTTCGCCCTGAATCAAGGAGAAGTGTGCACCAGCCCGTCACGCGCATTCATTCAGGAATCGATTTATAATCAATTTATGGAAAGAGCCTTGAAGCGAGTCGCAGCCATCAAACAAGGCAACCCTCTGGATACGGAAACGATGATTGGTGCACAAGCCTCTACCGAGCAGGTTGAGAAAATTATGAGTTATATCCATATCGGTGCAGAGGAAGGTGCTGAATGCCTGATCGGCGGAGGTCGGGCAAAGGTGGAAGGAGAGATTTCCGAAGGCTACTACATTCAACCGACAGTTCTGAAGGGGCATAACAAGATGAGGATCTTCCAAGAGGAGATATTCGGACCGGTTCTTTCCGTTACGACGTTCAAGGATCAGGAAGAAGCGCTGGCGATCGCGAATGACACGCTCTATGGTCTTGGCTCCGGCGTATGGACGCGCGACATGAACACGGCCTACCGGATGGGGCGCAGTATTCAAGCCGGCCGCGTATGGACGAATTGCTACCATGCGTATCCTGCTCATGCAGCCTTCGGAGGCTATAAGAGCTCGGGCATTGGCCGCGAGAATCACAAAATGATGCTCTCCCATTACCAGCAAACCAAAAATCTACTCGTCAGCTACAGCCCCGACGCACTGGGCTTCTTCTAAGAGAGCCGTACGATGACGATAGAAGTGAGCAAGGTTGTTGCTACCGATGCCGCTCTAGAGCTAATCGAAATCGTAAAGGCAAAGCATGGCCCTGTCATGTTCCATCAATCCGGCGGCTGCTGCGATGGCAGCTCTCCGATGTGTTTCGCGCAAGGGGAGTTCCTAATCGGCGACAGCGACGTATGGCTAGGGGATATAGGCGGCGCCCCCTTCTATATGAGCAAGTCGCAATACGAGTATTGGAAGAATACGATGCTCATCATCGATGTGGTGCCCGGCAGAGGCGGGATGTTCTCGCTTGAGGGGCCGGAAGGGCGACGCTTTCTGACTCGCTCGAGGATGTTCTCGGATGAGGAGCGGCGTGTGTTAGGTCTCTAAGCTTTTTATAGGATAGAATCAAGAACCCTGTTCTCTTCCTTGACGAAGGGAGCAGGGTATTTTGTGCTGCAGGCAGAGTTTTACAAGAAAGGTTCCTCTCATATTCGGCCTATGACCATGAAGCAAATCACAGAAAGGCTGCATGTGCATGATTCAACGGTAAGCCGTACCGTAAATAATGGCAAGTTGTACAGCTTGCAACAATTTCTTTGATTTTTTCCTGGCAAGCTAAGGATGTTGCATGTTGTACAACAATTTAGCCTCTTTCTATGCTTTGGAGCTACTTTTGGCTGGAATTGTTGTGTTTTTTGCAACATTCACGTGGAAATGGTGTTATTTGCTTGCCAAAAGTTGTAGAAAATACAACATTCCACGGACAGGCAAGCGATGTCTAGCCTGCGTGGCATCAACTTTTACAAACAACCAGAAACAAAGTTTAAACTTCATATTTAAATTCTAAACTTTAAAGTTTAAACCTTAACGTTTAAATCGTACAGTTTAAAGCTTAAATCTTGAATCTTAAATTCTAAACTTTAAAGTTTAAAGTTCATTCCAGCTAGCTGCTAAAAATACCAATTCCTCCAAATACCCTCTCAATTGGCCCTAGTAGCGCGAATGTTTATATAAACTCAAATAAGGCCACCGGAGAGGGGAATAGACTTGACAAAGAACGAAGTCTTAACCACTACCATCACGCTGTCTATTGATAATGGCAGCAGTCACGTTAAAGTGATTTATGACCATTTGGACTGTAACTTTATTTTCCCTAATGTACTAGCGCAACCGTTTGGTGAACGATTTCTTTTGATGGAACAAGGTGATCCCTTGGATTTTCTTGACGTGCAGATTACATCGCCTTCGATTGAGAGCGATCAGTACCGGCATGTTTACGTGGGTAACTTAGCAATCGGTGACGAAGGGATTATTCATGAAATAGTAGGGGATAAAGCGGTGCAAAAGAAGGCCCAGAGGCCCGAAACGATGGTGACTCTCCTTACGGCTGCGGCGTATGCCATTGCCAAGAAACATGAGGATGCCATCAGGCGTGGGAAGAAGCGGATTAAAGCCGCTGTCAATTTGGGTACGGGCCTGCCGATTCGTGAAATAACGAAATTCCGTGAGGAATTTGCTAATAAGATTACAGGAGGCGTACATTCCGTTACATTCGGGACAACCCCCATATTTAAAGGGATAACGGTGGAAATGGAATTTTCGCTTCCAACCGATATCAGCATAGACGATGTATCCGGTGTTTACGACCTTGAGGCCACTTCCAAATCGCATCTATCCCACAAAGGCTTTGGTATCGCGGATGTAGGTGGTGTTGACATGGATATCGCGTTCTTCAAACCCGGTCTCGATCTGGATCAGAGGCACTCTACTGGTGCTAAGATCTACCTCAATGATGCTTTAGAGAGCATTCGCAACGAGGTTAACTCGCAAGGCGAGGAGTTGATCGCAAGCACAGCGGAATTAACTCTCATGCTGGTCAACAAAGAGTATGAGATTTATGCGGAGGGTAAGGTTGTCTTTGACATGACAAGCCTTATTAATCGGCATATGCGCATATTAGCGGAGAAAGTGTTGAAATACGCTCGCAACTCTTGGAAGCATGTTCGCTACGCCAACGAGTTTTGGTTTATCGGCGGTGGAGCGGTCGTGTTGCAGCCTTGGATTGAGAAATTAAACGCCGAGCTGGGCTTGCCCATTAAGTTTGATACCGTGGAACACAGCCAATTCCGAAATGTGCGAGGCACCTTTCTTATGCTTGACCACGCGCTGAAACATGAGGACGAAACCGCGGCAGCCAGTGCTGATTCTGAAGGATTATCCGAGAGCGGGAGCGGTTCGGATTGAAAAAGCGGAGATCCACCGTTTACGTTCGTTCCGGTAAGGATGTTACACTCTATATTCCATCAGATACACCGCCTGAGGTCATCGACTATTTGAATCAGTTGAAAATGGAAGGCATTTTCAGTCAAGGCATCATGGATATTTTGACAAGATATGTTCGTGAAGAGCAATCGAATAAGCGACCTGTTGTAGAATTATTTCCCGGGAAAGAAATAGACTCGGACATGGATAATGCCGTTTCTCTAGCAGACAGCTATAGTGACATGGAGTCGGCAGAGCCTATTGAACCTGCTCATGAAGCGAATGATGATTTCAACCAGCCAAAGAAGGAGATCCCGGGTGCCAATGATCAGAAAAAATTCAGCTTGGCGCAAATATTCCGGCAATCTCGGCACAATTCGGGAAAGCTAGTACAATCCTCGGATCATGGCAACAATAATGAGTAGGTGAACTCCATGGTAATGAAAAGGAGGACATCAGATGGACAACGGACAAGCTAAGGACGCAGCGCGTCATTTTAATCTTTCAGATGAAGTTTTTCACCATCCCGGTATGGATATTTATACACAAATGACCTTTATCGTCTTGAAATGTTTTTCTTCGGAATCGAACATTCCAGGATTATCTGATATTGCTAAGCTCGGTCGCATGAATATCAAGCAGGCGACTAAATCTTTACAGCAACTCGTGGAGCTGAGAATTGTCTCGCACAAAATATTCCGCCGTATGGTGGGAGATTTCCAAGACGATCGACTTTCCTGGGCTGCAAAGGGCTTGCTTACGTTTTGCAAAGAGAACCCGAACATCGACCTAGACGATCTAGTGGAGCTGTCCAGCGAATCGGGCGAGGATGAACATAGCATACGCAAGGCTCTTAAGGAATTGAACGAATATGGGTACTTGGAAGAGTACCCTGTATGGAGCAGAATCGCTAACTAAGGTATAGCGGACGGACAGAATCAATTTTGTAAAACACCCTGCAAGTCTGATGGTACTTAAAATAGACCATGCTATCTACGATTGTAGAAGCATGGTCTATTTTTAAGTTGGAAAGACTCTAAATAGTTCGATAATCATATAGTATACAACATCTTATGTAAGGGGTATCCAATCAAATATTGTCGAATTATAATGCAAGTTTTATAAATATAGGAAAATTATTGGTTTTTTAACTAATTAAGAAGATCAAAAGTACTAGAATATATACGGAGAATGACTTTATAGTTAAATTTACCTATTCAAACTATTAGGAATATAGTATTATGGCAGAGATAGAAGTATCGAAATCTCAAGTGAAAAGGGCAAATCACAGGAAACTGTGAGACGCAAAGCCAAGGGCCTGAAACGCGTATTAAAAAACGCGAATGGCAGCCGGTTACCACAGGGAATCATAGTGTTTTTCTATGAACCTTGTTTAAGGTTCTTTTCTTTTTTTTGAGATCTATCAATCCTTATTATAAGAAGGGAAGTCAGATGTCAATGAAGAAATCAAGACAAATGTCTATGGTTCTCACACTGCTTTTATTTGTTCAATTAATTTTTCCAGCCTTACATGCGTGGGGAGCAACAGACAACGGAACCATCTTACCTCCGAGCAATCTTGCTACTCAACTTCTGACGCCTGATGATGTGAAATTGACGTGGAGTCCGGTGTATGGAGCTACAGGATACACTGTATACAGCATCACCTATGGGCAGCTTATCAATGTCGGGACAACGACAACAGCTTCTTTTACCATGAATGACCTGACTGAGGGCTCTTACAGTTATGTGGTGTCTACTTTAAGTTCAGGTGGCGAATCGGGCCCATGTGCTCCGGTGAATATCAATATCACTTATCCGGATATGATTGCCCCGGCCACTTTAACGTACACCATACAGAATGGCAATAATATCGTTTTGAACTGGGGAACAGCTCCTAATGTACAAACATATAATTTGTATGTAAATCAAGAAGGCGGAAGAAAGTTAGTCTATTCGGGGACAGCGAGAACTTTTACCGTCAACAATGTCGCAGAGGGAATATATACATATACGGTAACAGCTAGTCATACTTTGTACGGAGAATCTCCAAACTCTGCACCGGTAGAAATTGCTGTCGGCTACCCGACGATGACGGCTCCTAGCGGTTTAACGTATACGGTGGCTACCGATGACGTTACACTGAAGTGGAATACTACTGCTTATGCAACTGGCTATAATGTCTATCAAATTATTGATAATCAAAAAGTATTAAAAAGCAGCAAAATAACGGGAACAACCGTATCCTATATGAATTTGCCCGCTGGAAATTATACATACATAATTCACTCTTTCAGTGACCGTTTCGGAGAGTCTGTCGAGGGTAGCACGATTTCATTAACCGTAGGAACAATGGTGCCGCCAAGCAACCTAACTTTTAAACTTCAAAATGTGAATGATTTGGTACTAACTTGGAGCGCTGCGACCAACGCGACCTCTTACAAGGTGTATCAAGTTATCAATGGAGAAAAAATATTGAAAAACACAGTAACTGGTACGACGGTTACATTTACGAATATGCAGGCAGGCGATTATGTATATGAAGTTCATTCGTCCAATAACTTGTTTGGCGAGTCGGTAGACGGCAGTACGGTTTCCTTGAGTGTAGGATCGGTTACGATGACTCCTCCGGTAACGTTTACTTCCAAACTGCAAAACCTGACTGATATTGTACTGACTTGGACGGTTGCACCCAATGCTACCTCCTATAATATCTATCAAGTTATTGGTGATCAAAAAGTACTGAAAAGCACTGTGACGGGCACGACGATTACCTACGTTAACATGCCTGCGGGTGATTATGTATACGAGGTTCATTCTGTTAGCACCCGTTTTGGTGAGTCAGCTGAAGGAACACAAACTGCCTTAACGGTAGGGGAAGTAGTCATGGCTGCTCCGGGGAATTTCGCATACAAATTTCAGAATGTAAATGACATCGTACTGATATGGACGGTTGCACCTAATGCTACGGCTTATAAAGTGTATCAAATCGTAGACGGTGCAAAGGTACTTAAAAGTACAGTAACCGGAATGACTGTGACCTATGCAAATATGTCGGCTGGCGATTACCTGTATGAGGTTCATTCCTATAGCGATCGATATGGGGAATCCGTGGCAGGGAGCCAGGTATCGATTACGGTAGATGCTGTAACCATGGCAGCTCCGGGAAATCCGACTGCAAAGGTTCAAAATGTGACAGATGTCGTATTAACATGGACTGCTGTTGCAAATACAACCAATTACAAAGTGTATCAAGTTTCAGGCGGTCAAAAAGTATTGAAATCCACGGTGACAGGTACGACGGTAACTTATACAAATCTGGCAGCAGGAGATTACACGTATGAAATTCACTCGAATTCCACACGATTTGGAGAATCGGCTGAAGGTGCTCAGGTAACTTTCTCTATCGTACTTCCAACGATACTGCCACCAACCAATTTGGTGCAGAGTGTAACATCGGCTACGGCGTTTTCTTTAAACTGGGACGCAGCAGCAAATGGTAACAGCTATAAAGTGTATCAAATAGTTAATGGTCAAAAAGTATTGAAAAGCACAGTAGCTACAACAACGGTATCTTATACCAATATGCAGCCTGGTGATTATACGTATGAAGTTCATACGGTTTCAACACGATTTGGAGAATCAGTAGACGGCGTGCAATTGACATTCACTTTGAATGGGCAAACGATGCAAGCTCCGGCTAGCCTGACTTACAGTTTGGCAAATGTGAATGATCTGACCTTGAGGTGGACATCAGTACCTTACGCAACGAGCTATAAAGTGTACCAGGTTATTGATAGCCAAAAGGTTCTGAAAAGCACATTAACAGGCCTAACCGTAACCTATACTAATATTCCTGGTGGGGATTATCATTATGTAGTTGATTCCTACTCAACGATTTTAGGAGAATCCCCGGAGGGTGCTGAGGTAAGCTTCAATTTGACTCTTCCGACAATGGTAGGGCCGGGTAATCTGGCAGCTAAAGTACAGAATGGCAACGATGTGGTTTTAACTTGGGATACAGTACCCTATGCTAACAGCTACAAAGTTTATGAAGTTGTGAATGGTGTAGAGGTTCTGAAAAGTACAGTGACCACGTTGACAGTAACGTACACGAATGTAACAGCTGGGGATCATACGTATGTTGTTCACTCTGTGAGTACTAAATTCGGAGAGTCGCTGGAAGGAAGTAAAGTGAACCACTCCATGGTTTTCCCAGTGATGCAAGCACCGGGAAGTCTGACCCAGACGATTGCAAACGGTAATGACATTACCCTTAAGTGGGATACAGTACCCTATGCTAACAGCTACAAAGTCTATGAGATTGTGAATGGCACAGAGGTTTTAAAAAGCACAGTGACCACGTTAACCGTAACATACACGAATGTGACAGCTGGGGATCATACGTATGTTGTTCACTCTGTGAGTACCAAATTCGGAGAGTCGTTGGAAGGAAGTAAAGTGAACCTCTCCATGGTTTTCCCAGTGATGCAAGCGCCGGGAAGTCTGACCCAGACGATTGCAAACGGTAATGACATTACCCTTAAGTGGGGAACAGTCCCTTATGCCAACTCTTATAAGGTATATCAAATCGTTGACGGTCAGAAGGTATTGAAAAGCACTGTGACCACTACTTCCGTAAGTTATCTTCGTTCACCTGCGGGTGACTATACGTATGAAGTCCATTCATACAGCACTCGTTACGGTGAATCGCAAGAGGGGAGTCAGCTTAGTTTTACGCTAGATCAGAATTGGACTGCTGCACCGGATCAAGTGACTCAAACGATTGTGAATGGCAACGATATCACCCTGCAATGGGGGGCCGTGGCTAATGTAGCATCCTATAACATTTATCAAGTAATTAACGGTGAGAAAGTTCTGAAGAAATCGCAAACAGCAACCACATTTACTTTTGCAAACATGCCTGAAGGAGAGTACACCTATGAAGTTCATTCAGTTGGAACTCGATTCGGGGAATCTCCAGATGGAGCAAGTGTAAGCTTTACATTGGATTTCCCTGTGATGCAGGCACCTGCTACATTAACGCAGACAATTGCGAATGGTAATGATATTACTTTAAAGTGGGGAACTTCAACTTACGTTACATCTTATAAAGTTTATCAAGTAGTTGATGGTGAAAAGGTGTTGAAAAGCACACTGACCGGAACAACTGTAACATATACCAATATGCCTGCAGGTGATTATACCTATGAAGTGCATTCCTATAGCAGCCGTTTCGGTGAGTCCCCAGAGGGACGGCAGCTCACGTTTACGCTGGTACATCCGATCATGCAAGCACCTGCTAATGTGACGAAAAGTATAACGAATGGCAACGACATTTCTTTATTGTGGGGAACTTCAACTTATGCTACTACCTATAAAGTTTATCAGATTGTAGATGGCCAAAAGGTGCTGAAAAGTACACAGACGGGCACAGCGATAGGATTTTACAACATGCCTGCTGGAGATTATACCTATGAAATTCATTCATACAGCAGTCGCTTCGGTGAGTCTCCAGAGGGAGGCGAGCTCTCATTTACACTCGTACATCCAGTTATGGAAGCACCGGGTAATGTGACAAAAAGTATCACGAATGGCAATGACATTACTTTAAAATGGGGAACCGTAACGTACGCTACGGCTTATCGTGTCTACCAAATCGTAGATGGTCAAAGAGAATTGAAAAAAACACAAACGGGTACAACCGTAACGTTTACCAACATGCCAGAAAGTGACTACAATTATGAAATTTACTCCTATAGTGATCGATTCGGTGAATCGCCGTTAGCAGGGCTCTCAACTTTTACTTTAACTTGGCCGGTACTTCAGCCATCGCAATTGAAAGGAACAGTCACGAATGCTAATAATCTAACATTAACTTGGACGACGGCAACTTGGGCCAATGAATATCGCGTTTATGAGGTGACAGGCGATACTCGCCAATTAATGTACAAAGGTGCGGCTTTAACAACCCAGCTATTCAACCTGACAGAAAAAAACCATTATTACGAATTAGTGATTTATAATACACGGTTTGGAGAGTCTGCACCTTCCAATCGGTTAAATTTTGATATTATTTTCCCTGATATGCAGTCCCCAGTGGCAAGTTCGAGGCTGCTAAGTCCAACAAGCGCTGTAATTACATGGAATTTTGTCACGTACGCTAATGGTTATAACGTGTATGAAATTGTAAATGGACAACCGATATTGCTAGTTAAAAACTTAAACAACCTGTCTTACACAGTAAATAACCTATCTTATGCTAACCACCTGTATTATGTATCTTCGTATAGTAATTCATTTGGTGAATCGGATCCTTCCAATACAGTTGAGGCAAAGCTGATCATCGATACTGAGGCACCGGTAACGACAGCAACTGCACCAGCGGATTGGACGAATCAAATTGCAGCAGTAACATTGTCGGCAACCGATAATGAAACGGGAGTGGCAAATACGTTCTATTCTTTGAACGACCAAGCTTTCGTGTCCGGAACTGCCGTTACTATTAGTCAAGAAGGCAATAATAAAGTATCTTATTATTCTGTAGATAAAGTAGGCAACACGGAAGCGACAAAAATCATTTATGTGAAGATTGACAAAATGGCTCCGTTGACAAAGGCAAGTGTTGTTCAAGGATGGTCTAAGGAAGCAATTGTGACGCTGGCAGCAATAGATGATCAAAGCGGCGTAGCCAAGACGCTTTACTCCGTGAACGGAGGAGTCTATGCAGAAGGCACAAGCGTGACAGTGAGTCAAGAAGGCGTGAGTCAGGTCAGCTTCTACTCGGTTGACCAAGCGGGCAACGCAGAGAAGGCACAAACCGTAGAAGTGAAGATTGACCGCACGGCACCAGTAACTACAGCGACCGCGACAGAAGG
>NZ_WHOC01000079.1:0-2588 GCF_013141785.1 Paenibacillus germinis | reverse complement strand
GTTTCAATCACCAGCTGCGTTCTTGCCAACACATCTACATTTTCCACATTTTCTACCTTAACGCTCATCTCATTTTTTCCCCCTAGTATTTATAGATAAGATAAGTACTCTTAAAAAAGAGCCCTCCATGTAATTATAGAGGGCCCCACACAGCCTTAAATTTTGCGGGACGTTAATTTAGCTTGTGTAAAGAGCAATAGGTAGTCATAACCGCCTGCTTTGGAATCTGTACCTGACATATTGAATCCGCCAAACGGGTGTACGCCGACTAGAGCACCTGTACATTTACGATTGATGTACAAGTTACCGCAATGTACGGTCTCCAGAGCTTCAGCGATACGTTCCTCATCCGTGGAGAAGTAAGCGCCTGTCAAACCGAATTCAGTGTCATTGTAAATCGCGATTGCTTCTTGCCAATCTTTCGCTTTAGCAATAGCGAGCACGGGTCCGAAGATCTCTTCTTGCATAATCCGCGCTTTGCCGCTCACATTACCGAATACGGTAGGTTGGATGTAATAGCCGTTTCCTTCAGCCTTCTCACCGCCGGCAAGCAGAATGCCTTCTTGTTTACCGATTTCGATATATTCCAAAATTCTTTCGTAGGAAGTCTTATCGATAACTGGACCAGCAGCGAAATTGTTTTCTGGCAGCCCGATTTGCAGTTGTTTTGTCAAAGCGGCTACTTTTTCTACAACTTGGTCATACACGGATTCAACAATAACCGCTCTGGAACCAGCCGAACATTTCTGACCTTGGAATCCGAACGCTGATGCGACAATCGCGGATGCTGCTGCATCCAGATCAGCCGTTTCATCGACGATAATGCCATCTTTTCCACCCATTTCAGCAACAACGCGTTTGATCCAAATCTGACCTGGAACCGTGTCCGCGGCCAACTTGTTAATGCGCAGACCTACTTCTTTGGAACCTGTAAAGCTAATGAAACGAGTCTTCGGATGTGTCGTCAAATAATCGCCAACTTCAGCGCCGCTTCCCGGAATGAAATTGATAACACCGTCTGGAAGCCCTACTTCTCGCATCAAAGCAACAAACTTGTGCGCAATGATTGGAGTTGTAGAAGCCGGTTTAAGAAGAACTGTATTACCTGATACAACTGCAGCAGTTGTCATGCCCACGCAAATAGCGAGCGGGAAGTTCCACGGCGGAATAATGACGCCAACGCCAAGTGGGATATAGGAAATCTTATTGTCTTCACCAGCAATTTTGGTTAACGGCCCAGTCTCATTGATTTCGCTCAAACGAATGATTTCCCGAGCATAGAACTCGATGAAATCAATAGCTTCCGCGGTATCTACGTCAGCTTCTACGTAGTTCTTACCTGATTCCAAAATCATAAGAGCAGAAAATTCATGCTTACGTTCACGCATAAGCGCTGCCGCTTTAAACAAATACTCTGCTCGCTTTCTAACATGAACACGCTTCCAAGATTCGAAAGTCTCCAAAGCAGCGACCATTGCTTTTTCCGCTAGTGCCTGATTCGCTTTGCTCACATAACCAATCACTTCATCCACATTACCTGGGTTAATGGATTTGATTTTTGCTTCTGTAACGACTTTCTCTGATCCGATATAAAGCGGGTACTCTTGACCCAATTCCGATTTCACTTTCGCAATAGCAGCTTCCATGGCTTGCTTATTTTCATCCAAAGAAAAATTAGTGAAGGGTTCGTTTGCATAAGGGGTTACTTTTGTCAGTGTGCTCATATTCATTCTCCTCTCCCTTTGCGGGCCTATTTAAACATATTTTTAAGAACAAACCAGACATTCGCTGGCCGCTCGGCTAACCGTCTCATAAAGTATCCAAACCAATCGACACCATAGGGAACGTAGACGCGAACCCGGTATCCTTCCTTAACCAATTGCTTCTGCATCTCTTCACAAATGCCATAAAGCATCTGAAATTCAAATTGATCTCTGGATATTCCATTCTCACTTACGAATTGTTTGGTGAAGTTAATGATCGCTTCATCGTGGCTGGCAATAGCCGAGTAATGACCATTTTTCAAATGCATTTGAATGATTTTTTTATAATTTTCATCGACGTCTTTTTTTTCTGGAAAAGCAACTTGCGGTGATTCCTTATAGGCCCCTTTAACGAGACGCAAGTTGGCACTCAGCGCACTCAAATCCTGGATATCTTGCTCCGTACGGAACAGATAAGCTTGAATCACGATCCCGACATTATCGAACTCTTCTCGAAGCTCACGGTAGATATCAAGAGAAACTTGGCAGTGCGCGTAATCCTCCATATCGATCCGAACAAAATTACCATATTTGCGCGCTCGATTCAGAATTCGTTTCATATTGTTTACGCAAAGCTCTTTGCTGATATCTAGGCCGAGTGATGTCATTTTCAATGAAAGATTGGACTGTACACCTGAGCTAGCAATGGCATCTAATGTTTGTATGCACATATCAGCGGACAATGTAGCTTCTTCTTCACTAAAGACGAATTCTCCTAGATGGTCTAAAGTTGCGATTCGGCCATCCTTATTGAGCCCGCTTACAGCATCAATGGATTGTTTGATGGTTTCACCAGCTACGAAACGGGCAGCTCCAAAACGAAGG
>NZ_WHOC01000078.1:0-14129 GCF_013141785.1 Paenibacillus germinis | reverse complement strand
AGAGTTCGATAGGTTAAACGGTAAATTATTGGGGATATTTGTACCAAAGGATATGTGATTTTCTTTTAATCTAATTACGGTGAACCGTAGCATAAACAGAAGTCAGGACGTTAAACTAACGGGAAACGATAGTTTAATGAATGCAGCGTAAACCATTTCGCGTAAGGGGGCTGGTTTCTTCAGTGCATTAAAAGTAATTGGAAAATTTTATTGTAAAAAAAGAAACAGATTGTAATTTGAAAACGTCTAATAAGTTAAGAATCATTTCGGAGGTGTATGATGAAAAAAAATTGTACATTTGATTTCATTTCCCTTTTGATAATGGCATTTGTCCTAACAAGTTGTTCAACACAGACAGGGGTAGAAAAAGAACTGAATGTTCAAGAAGAAAATAAATCATCTTTAAAAGTAGACATCAATGCAAAAGGATGGGAGGTAAGTCCAACATTTAATATTCCGGTTACATTTGGTGATGGAACAAAAGGCGAATATATTTTGATTGGAAAAGAGGGAAAGTTAGGTTTCCTCACTGGCGGACATCCTATCATTGCAGGAAAATCTAACAAATATATGTGGCACTTTTGGGGTAGTACGATAGAAGAGACGCAACAATTATTCGGAAAGAAAATGGAAATAAGAGGAGTCGGGAAGCAAACGGGAGAAGAAATTAGTGTTTTTAAGGGTGGGATTGGCATTCTAAATCCTAATGTTCAACCACCTATTCCAGATAACGATGAAGTTGCTAAAGGACCTACTATGATGTCATTACCCTATGCTGGGCTATGGCGATTAGATACTTACATCGAAGAGAAGCTTTTTGGCAGTGTTGTTGTTCAAGTACAAGAACAAAATTAAGATAGACGGAAAACGATAGTTCAAATAAAAGAGAAGTTCTATCCAAAGAAATCACTCCTTTGAGTTAGGGAGTGGCTTTTGTGTTTAGATACATTACGGTGAACCGATAAGTACGGTCATTAAACTAACGGAGAACGATAGTTCCATGACAACAGGCTATCGAATTTATCGGTAGCCTGTTCAACTAACGGGCAGGATAGCGTGGTGGCACTCAAGTAACGAAAAACCACATCAAGAGGCAACCGCCAGAATGACCGGCGGCTTTGCTGTGTTTACGGGCAGGATACTACAGCAAAACATGCCACGGATTACGCCGACTATGACTATGTGGAACAGAAACCTGCACAGACCCGTTAACCGAACCGTATACACCAAAGACAGCAATAAATCAGCCCCTTCCAGCCGACAAACAGCGGCAGATAGAGTTCAATAGCCTTTTTACAGAACTAAAATGTTGCTATAAATGGCTAGAAAATGGATAGAGATTCAATTCAGATGTTTTCTGAAGCCTCTATCCATTGGACTTCCTCGAACTTTGTTTAGTATAAACCCGCGATATCCCCTACATTCATCAGTGCCAAATTCAATTCTCAAACGTATCTGACGTTGATCAACTTACCCCACACCCCCAGTTATCTCGCTCTCTTCAAACGATCTAAAACGCATTAGATCGATTCGGCATCCCGTAGAGAACGATTCTCAGATTGCATGTGCAATACTCAATTCTTCTTCATCCAATTGTTGTTTTTTAATCTTATCCAAAGACCCTCCCAAATAATGTAAACTACACGAAAGAATATGAGGGGAAGAATGAATATGAGGAGGAACAACGGAATGAAGACAAAGATCTTGCTTTGTACCGCAGCTTTAAGTCTTATGGTGACGGGTGCCGCATTCGCGAACGACGAGCATCCGGGCAACCATGCCGGGAAAAAGACGGGCTTAGAAAACGCTCTCGAACGAGGGAAAAAGAATGAAACGGCCCGGGAAGCAATCCGCCGGGCAATAGAGCGAAAGCAAGGAAAACACAATGAGACAAACTGGACGATAGAACAGCGAGTGGCCGCGGACTTGAAAGAGTTGGAGATTACATATGGAAACACCGATTCGAAAGATAAGGTCACTCAGGCTATTGCGCTGCCGGTAGCGGGAACTCATGGTTCCACGATCACTTGGAAATCGAGTGCGCCTTCGATTATTTCGGATGACGGACAAATTGTCATTCGACCTTCCGCAGGGCAAGGAGATGCTGTAGTAACGCTTATAGCCACTGTTAGTTACGGCGACGTTTCCAAAACTAAAACGTTTACCCTAACAGTTTTGCAACAAAACTCGGAGGCCCAAAGAGTAGCCGCAGATAAAGCGGCATTGGCCATTACTTTTAGCGGGACGGATACGGCAACTAGTGTAACCAAACCGTTAGTCTTGCCGCTTAGCGGAACAAACGCTTCCACAATAACTTGGGTATCCAGCAATACATCGATAATCTCGAACGACGGCAAAACGCTGAACCGGCCCACAACAGCTCAGGGGGATTCCGTGGTAACTCTCACAGCGACCATAACCTATGGTAGCGTTTCAGATACCAAGACTTTTTCTTTGACAGTGAAGTCGTTACTTTCTGATGCTCAAGAAGTGGCTGCGGACAAAGCATTGCTTGCCATCAAATTTAGTGGAACAGATACGGCAAACAGTGTAACTCAACCGTTAACATTGCCGCTTAGCGGGACAAACGGTTCTACCATCACTTGGGTATCCAGCAATACATCCGTTATTTCGAATGACGGAAAAACCGTGCAACGGCCTTCCGCTGGCAGTGGCGACGCATCAGTGGTGCTAACCGCTATTTTAACAAACGGCAGTTCGTCAGAGTTCAAAACCTTCACCTTGACAATAAAACAACAGTTGACGGACATACAACGTGTTGCCGCAGATAAGGAAGCTTTGGCTATTGTTTATGGAGGAACGGATACGTTATCCAATGTCACTCAGGCAATGACACTTCCGCTTACGGGTGTCAATGGTTCATCAATCAGTTGGGTTTCGAACAATCCGTCCATTATATCAAGCGATGGCAGAACTGTTAATCGTCCGACCGCCGGACAAGGCGATGTAACGGTTGTCCTTAATGCTATCATCTCGGCTGGAGGTTATTCCGATACCAAGTCCTTTATCTTGACGGTAAAGCAGCAATTGACAGACGCGCAGCGGGTTGCTGCGGATAAATCAGCGCTGGCCATTACGTTCGGGACATCCGATTCCGTTTCCAGCGTAATGAGTAATATCGGTCTGCCAGTGATTGGGCCGAATGGATCGAATGTCGTTTGGATTTCGAGTAATACGGCAGTTATTTCTAACACCGGTGTTATTACTCGACCGGCAGCAGCCGGCGGAGATGCTTCAGTTATCATGACGGCTGTTATTACTAGCGGAGGTTATGCTGAGACCAAAGCATTTGTTTTGACCGTGAAGCAACTTCCTTAATACGGTTGTAAAGCCCTAAAAAACCCGTCCGCAGGACGGTTTTTTTTAATTTTTGTGCAATGAAGGGGATCCATAAGAAGGGGAGATCCTTTTGTATTTCACCCAAATGGCATGTAATCGCCTTATCAACTAACGCAGAACGATAGCACAATCAAGACGACGGCAGCCGGCTATAACGATCAGTTGTTTCTTCATTGGAAGTAATGGGCAGGTTTCGGCAACAAATATATGTATAAACACGTCATATTGCCTCTTGTTTCCTTATGGAATCCGAACATGGGAAGTATGGGACTTCTTGCGGTGATTCCTATGTTTATTTTACTTGTAGCATTATTAATGACTTTTGAATTTGTTCGATTCAGAATGCATAAATCTCGATAATTATTTCTGATAAAATCGTTCAACTACCATGAAAGAACGTATTAACTTTCATGCTCTATGGTGCAGCATAAGAGATGCATGGAAGGCTAACGGGATACAAGCGCTCATCAAAGGTTGCCAACATAGGTCATCCTCGGTCCATCTGGACGGGGGACTTTGCTTCCTTGAATTCCTGAATAAAAAGTAAATATAAGGCGAATAATTGTCTGGTAATGAAATCCACCTTAAGGAGGTTTGCAATGACTGAAAACAACCAGTTTGATGAAGTCGAAGACTTCGTGAGCTTTGAAGCTATGTCGGCTATGACTGCTGCTGAGACGCCAGATGAAAGCGAAAACTCTGATGATCATGATCCGATGAAAGATAATCAATTCTTATATCCGCCGATTAATCCGCATCCCCGAAATGACTTAGAATAGTGTCATCTGTCAATGTACCTCGACAAATAAGTATCCGATGAAGTTTGGTTCTCATCAGTGGGAACGATAGCTCGATTGAGGCCGCCGACACAGATGCAGCCTTTTTTCAACTTTCGGGCAGGTTACTTCAAATTAATTTTGGAAAATGAATCTAAATCGAATTGGAGGTAAAGAATGAAGAATTTTCAAATTGTACTTACTATGCTCAAGTCGATTCCATAATTACTTATTCTTATGTTCAAACGAAAATTTAATCGCTTTAACATCATCTTGGGTGGACGTGGTTTTTAGCATCAACTTTTGCACTAAATTCAAATTTCGTGCAAAGAGATTAATAGAATTATTCACCAAAAAAAGACATGTAACTTTGACCTTTGTGGTAATTTTTTATTTAACTCATGAGAGGCTTTTTTTAGTAAAATGACTTGGGAAGAATTGAAGGATTGAGTGGATGAAGAGAATATGGTACATTCGTATCCATCATGGTCTCATTTTTATGTACATGGTATATGAGAAGTAATGAGGTGAATAGAGCATGCATTACATCGTTATCGATCTCGAATTCAACGGTAGGCAGCATTATGACATTTATCCTATGGAGATTATTGAAATTGGGGCTGTAAAATTAAATGAGCAGATGGAAATTATCGAGACATTCCAAAGCTTTATTCGTCCTAAATTTCCTTTAAATAGATTTGCATTGCAGTTTTGCGGTATCAAAAAAGAAACGTTATTAAAAAGCAAGCCTTTTGAAGCGGTTATTAAAAAATTCAAAAAATTTTGCGGCACAGATTATAAGCTGATCGCATGGGGCGCCAGCGATTTCTTCACTTTAATGGTTGATTGCAAAGTAAATCATGTTCATACAGAATGGATCACTACTCAATTGTTGGACATGACGCGTCATTTTGATGGAGGCTTGCAGCAAGCTCTAGAGGATCATGGCTTTCAGTTTATCGGACAAAGTCATTCTGCACTGGATGATGCTTTAAATGCTGCACTTTTATTGAAGCTCAAACTAGGAATCGTAAGTGATATCAACTATTTCACCCCAGATCCTGTGAAAATATGTACGGGTGGCATCAAGAAATGGATTCTTATGTCGCTTGACAATGCTATTGAAAATGACCAAATGTTAAGTTGGGACGATTTTTTAAAGGATCGGAATACTCAGAAGTATATCGCCATCATGAACTTAGCTGATCACGAAATCAGAATGGTTCAAAATCTCTTTATGAAGTTTGCGCATATGAAGTATGGTCGTAAAACAAATAAATTATTATATGCGTAAATGGCGTAGACCCCCATGAATGGGGTCTTTTTGTATTTATCGAACAATAAAAGAATAACAATTATTGCTACCCAAATATGGAATAGCCGATCCACACTAATGTAAAGAAAACTTATGCTTACGTAGAACATTTGAATCGAATCAAATAAAGTAAGGGATGGACAATACGATGGACGAATTAACTATGCAAGAGGTTTGTAGCTGGTTTGAAGCCAATAAAGACAAGAGCATCATGATTAAAAAAGAAGATCAAGAAGATATAGATCAGATAGAAATTAACGTCAATGACGTTGGGCTCATGAACTTTTCAGACACCTTAGACGCCTATTTATCGCCCAAAGCGATCGTACTACGCGGAAGTGGAAGCATCGAGACACAGGATGGTGAAAAGCATAGGCTTCCCGAAGATAGTTACGAAATTTCTTTCGACGGAAACTTCCAGGGTATTCAAAATGAAAAAGGAATGGAGATTCAAACGGATCGCGCCTCTTACATGATCACCACTCAATAACCGCAATCATAAAGCATCTGAAGGAGGGGGACTTATCTGGACGGACAGGCAACTGAAAAGGTTCCAAGTGAGCCAAGTCTAATGGAACGAACAAAAGAGGTAATGGAGAACATAGGAACCGCGATAAACAGTATTTGAGTTGAGGCAGGTCTTTAACGTAAGTTTTATCAATTGGATAACTTTTAAAAGGATTAACAACCCTAAGCACCGTCGCGGTGCTTTTTTCTTTGCTTTTGATTTATGGGCTGCCGCAACGATGGTGGCCTTCGGGCAATACTCTAACGAATACATAAGAAGTATATACCCACCGTTGGTGAAATATATGGTGAAATATTGAATTGGTCGGTGGCGATCTTCGCTGTGAATTTAAAGCGAATATTGAAGTGCTTTTCTAGAGAACCCTGCTTCAATGGCTGATTTAAATAGCATGAGACGACCATCGATTCACGAGATGTGAGCGAAGGTCGTCTCTTTTTGTGCAGATACTATTACTCAGGAAAAAAGCTAGGTTCTTCAGTGGCCTCCCAGATGATCGGCTGCCTTTTCTATCGAACGGGTAGTCTTTGATTACCCGCGAAGACCGTCGCATAGGATCGACACGACGCGGTCCGGAAAAGTCCCACTGTCCCCGGTTGCCTGCAAGATGCCAATAAGCAGGACTTTGATATCCTCAAAGCGAGCATCAGCCCGAACGGAGCCGCTTTGTTGGGCACGGGCGAGAAGATTGTCAATCCCTTGCCAAAAATCGCTCGCAACCTCCGAACGTCCAGCGTTTATATTCAGACTGCTAACAAGGGCATCGGTGATCGCCTTGTTTGCAATCCCCTCGCGTATGATTCTTGCAAAATAATGAAAGAATGCTTCGCCTGGATCGTCGTGGTAAAGCAATTGATTTGCTTCTTCGATAAGACGCGCCTTGTGGCTGATAATGACGGCCCCAAACAAGTCTTCCTTGGTCGGGAAATGCCGATAGACGGTACCCACGCCCACACCGGCACGTCGGGCGATTTCATCCATCGAGACGGAGATGCCTTCGGTCGTAAAAACCTTATGGGCGACATTGAGCAGCTTATCCCGATTTATTTTGGCATCTGCACGCAATGCCTTGTTTGGAGGAGTGGCGACGATGGAATCTGTGGTGTCACCGTCTCCAGCTAAAATATTCTTTTTAGACATCCTGGATAACACCTCTTTATTAATATTACATTACTGGCGATTTATTGACAAACGGAGAGTGTTCTCCGTATAATAATAAACGGAATATGTTCTCCGTTTATGACGGGGGGTTATTCGTGATCGATTCAAGTGTTTCCCCCGAAATGTTCCAATCCGAATGTCGTAATTGCAACTCGATGAAAAGGAGAATAGAAACACATGCAAAATTCACCGAGCAAAAGCGCGCTGTTGATCATGGATATGCAAAACAGCGTCGTGTCGCGATTCGTAGACAGTGAGAAGGCACTGCTTCCGTTCCAAAAGGCTATTGAAGCCGCACGCAGTCACGCTATTCCCGTTATTTACGTACGTGTCGCATTTCGCGCAGGTTATCCCGAGATTAGTTCTAGAAACAAAATGTTCACGGGTATTGCCAGTCGGGCCGGATCAGCGGTGGCTCCGGAGTCGACGATGCAAATTCATGAATCCGTGCAGCCTCGGCCTGACGAGCCGATTGTGACCAAGCTTCGAGTGAGTGCGTTCACCGGAAGTGACCTTGAGGTGCTCCTTCGGTCCCGCCAGATCGACACGCTCATTCTCAGCGGAATCGCCACAAGCGGGGTCGTTTTATCGACTTTGCGTGAAGCAGCAGATAAAGACTTTGCCCTTACGGTACTTTCCGACGCCTGTATCGATGCCGAACCCGAGGTTCATCGCGTTCTAATCGAAAAGGTGTTCCCCCATCAGGCCGAGGTGGTACCTGTCGACACGTGGGTGGCTTCTTTATCCAATTAACTCACGATCGTATGCGCTCCAACTCGCCTTATTCTTTAAGAAGCACTCCTTGCAATGGAAACGGAGAGGAACGGCTCAAACAGAATGCAGATTTCGTTACTAAAAAAGCAAGTGAGGATGGCATATACTACACGAAAAATGGTGTCATTTTTTGATTATTGAAATATGTGACGCAGAACTATAGTTAAATATTTGTTACATGATTGAAATCTTATTTTCATCTGGGATTAATCATTCAAGATTATAATAAAAGTCGACCCCCTTTTAAAATATAAACTTAGACCCTCAGCCCGTTACTGAGGGTCTCTTTTTACTATTAAACTAAGGGCAGGATAACGCAATTAAGTCTATCGCCTGCACGCAAACCTTTCTCAAGTAACTGGAAGAAACCAAATGAGAAAAAATACAAAATATTTTTATACCCGTCACCCATAAATTACCAAGAACGATTCGAAATATTTAGAGTATGAAAAAAACTATTTGGAGGCTGAGAAAACATTGGATCTAAACTTTCCGTTTCATTACAATTTAGACCGTTTAGAGAGAGAGTCGAATTATTACAGGAGAAGAGTTTGTTGTTCAGCCAGCAGTAAATGCGATTACTGAATACGATCCAGTACAACATCGTCTCAAACCAAGATTTGGATCGATAGGAGGTTTGAAACATGTTCGCTTTAATTGCAGGAACGACAAAAATAGGGGAAGAGTTAATCTTCGGATGAGCCCGGTAGGAGGGAAATTAGTATAAAGACGAAAACGTTTATTTTTGCAGTATTTTTTTTATCGACTGGGGCTTCATTGCTGGTTTATATTTTTTCGGGGATTTCCATGCTATACACTTTGATAGGCGTTCTGATACTGGCATTCATGATTGGAAGAATGATTTGGAGAAGAGTATCTTCCGAAAAACAATCCGAAATCAAGCGGCTTATCGGTTGCGGGACAATCGCCGGTTTTCTGGCCACATGCCTGTACGATCTTTCCCGATTCGTATTAATTAAAGTGACGGGCTTTCAATTTTGGCCGTTCGATATTTTCGGGATATTCGGAAAAGCGCTCGTCGGTGAACAAGCGACCGGTCTATGGGTCAGCATGCTTGGAGCCGTATTCCATATCGCCAACGGTACGACATTCGGGATCGCTTATACGGTTGCATTCGGACGCAAAGGCATTTGGGCAGGCTTGGTTTGGGCGATGATCCTCGAACTGGCGATGGTTACCGTGTATCCTGGCTGGCTTGACGTGAAAGCTCTCGACGAGCTTGTTTCGGTTTCCATGACCGGCCACATCGTTTATGGAGTGGTTCTTGGTTATATGGCGAGGAAGCTGATCTTGAGAAAGGAGACCCTTGGCCATGTCTCAGTCTAAGCCGTCTCTTCGGTGGCTCGTGCGATTTTGGTGGGTTCAGCTGCCTTTGCGGGCCAGCTGGTTCTCCAGTAAGCTTCCGTTCACATTCCTCGACGGACTCTACCTGGCCGCATGGCCTGCGGCTGCCTCCTGGGCACCTTTGCTGGTGCTGATCACAGGACTTGCGATCGGCTGGTGGCATCCGGGGTTCGAAAGTGTTTTCAGCGAATCACTTATAGTGGTTATAATTGCGGCCATTTTCGGAATAAGCAGCGCGAACCTCGGACTGCTTTTTATCGTCGGCTTTATCTTTGGTGATTTCTTTCTGCAACACACAAGCTGGACGCAGGTCGGATGGCGGCGGAACGAGGGTTTTTTGGAGCATGTCGGCAAGGTGAGGATACCGCTTTTGATCGAGTATGGTCTTTTATATCTGTTAACGGTAAAAATCCCTATGGTAACCAAAGCGCTGACCGCACAGCTTCTAATTCCTTTCCTACCTTTGAAAACCGGCTTCAAAGTTGCTGCGGCACTGTACGTGCTGCTCACCGGAGTGCTCGTGTATTTCTGGACGCAAACCGTGCCGGTTCTGATAAGGCCGGTATTCACCTGGGTTTCAACCAATCCTCCGGCGAAGGCAACCGTTCCTTTGCAGCATTACGAGTGGGTCATCATCTTTGTTGCGATCGTAATCGCCGCCGTTCGAATGCTGCTGCAGGGGATGACGGCGTTTCGCAGCGAGGTCGGAAAGCCGCTTGAGGAGCTGGAGCGAGAGCTGCGGGATCTTCCTCCTGTCCGTTCGCTCGGAGACCAGATCAACCCATGGTTTTCCACCGCAGCCGCCGCGTTGTGGTCGGTTCTGATGATTGCGGGAATTTACAAATCGCTCATCGATCCCGTGCTAATCGGAGCGTTGATTTTTGTGCTGCTGGCGGTCCGAAAACAGTTAATACCCGTTCCTTTCGGCGTCTGGGCCAAGTGGATGGATAAGATTCCACTGCTCCTCCGATTGGTTATCGGATTTATTCTGATTAAAATCATTGCTTCGGCGATATTGGAAAATATGCTGCGTTCTACGGATACGTTCCGGCCGCTGCTTCTGATGACTGCGCTTTCGATGGTAATCATTTTCCTGCTCACCCCTCAGCTTCCGATCGTCCGGCCAAAGGAAGGTGAACCGTCAAAATGATCCGTTATTTCCCTTTAGGGACGCTTATCGCAGTGATATTGTTTTTTGCGTTTCCGGACGCGGCGACGGCCGACAACTGCGGGAGCTTGACCGATTGTTTCAAAACGCAGAGAGCCGCTGTCGCCGCGACCGTCGGTTTGGGGATATTCGCTACGCTACTTAGTGTGGGGCTTAATTTTGTCCCCGTCGTCGGACAGGTGAAGGGCATTATCGAAGCGATTACGGGCAAAGACTTGATTACCGGCCAAGAGCTCGAAACCTGGGAAAGGGCGCTCAATCTCGTTCCTTTCGGCGCAATAGGGAAAATCGGGAGAATCGGCGATATTTTGGATGCCGGCGGCGATCTTGGCAAAGGATTGCGCCATGCCGACGAGCTAGACGAATTGGCGGATGCCGGCCGGGCGGGACGGACCGGAGTTCCTTCCGAAGGTTCGCGCAGGGCGGTTGATGTTGACGCCGGAAGTGGGTCAAGGCGATCGCGAGATGCAGACGGCGAAAGCACCCCAACACCGGAGGCCGGTTCCGGTGGCGCTGCCAAACCACCTAACGATGGCGGCGGGCGAGGCAGTTCCTCCGGCCGCGGCGACAGCGACCCAATCCAACCGAATGATGGTGAAGGCGGAAAACCAAAAGTTCTCCTTTACAAATTAAGGCCCGGATATGAAACACACTTCTCAGAAGTTGAAGATGTAGTTTGGAAGAAGGGGAGAGGTATTCTTGGGGGACATAATCTTCATAATTTTGAAGAGGTTTTTACTAATAATGGTTGGAATATGGATGACTTAATTGTATCTAGAACTCCTCATCCAACAATTAATGGTGTATATGAAATAAAATATCAATTACCCGCCAAAGATATGACAGGCAAAATAATTGAAGGGCAGTATAAAAACATTCCCTTCCCGAAGACTGTGTACGACCCGAGTGTAATTCCGGATGAACAAATGTTAGAGTGGGGGAGGCAGGCAATGGCAAATGCTACACAATCAACAAATGGAAGGATACTAACTGGTACTGCCCCGAACGGACTTAAGTTTCAAGGATATATTGAAAACGGTGAAATAACTAACTTCTTCCCGATCCTTGAGAAGCCATAACTTTTTACTGATTTTAAATTAATACCTGAAGGAGTATCTTATGATCACTGAAAATAAGAGGGAAAAAGACCTGATAGAATTATATTACGCTAATTTAGGCCAATCTTACTTCTTGGATGCCATAAAGAATTATTGTAACAGACAAGGCTTTGGAATAGGTGCTATATGGTGTCTTTTCGCGAATGAACTTCAATCTTGGGAAGAGGGCTATTTTGGAGAGACAGGTGTAGCATACTTTTATGAACATCCTGCTGTGGAGAAGGATGAAGTACTGGTTGTTGACTACGATGATTTTTTCTATTATCTGCAAAAGGCCAGTAAAGATTTTATAGAACGTAATCCCAGTAGAGAGAATGAAATTTTCCAATACCTAGAAAAAATAAAGAAAACATTAAAATTGGTTTAAATGATGATTCAATTTTTTTCCAATCATTATTGAACGAGGTGGAAGTGGTGGACCCTGTGAGTAAAATTTTGGCTTGAAGGCGGCGTGCAATGGACGGAAGGCTGGGATACCTGTTTTCAACATGGATATAATCAAGTTTTCGTCGAAGATGCCATGACAGCTTCATCGAAAGAGGAACACCATTATGTAGTAAAGACCATGTTCCCCAAAATGGGGAAAATCCGAGGAACAGAGGAATTGATTTCGGCGTTGAAAGAAAAACTAGATCATTGCGCTAACGAGAAACGTTAGTTACATATAGAACCAAATGAGGCTGCCAGCATGATCGGTAGCCTTTGCTCAACTAACGGTAGTTTTGTTGAATAAGTTGTAAATTTAACATTTTAAAGTAAGAGCATTTCTTTGTAATGAGAAATGCTTTTTATTTTTATCAAAAACGATATTAATTTATTGTAAAACGATAAATTATGTTGTAAAGTAAAAACTGACATTAAATAAGTGAGGTGCAGTTTATGAAACGAGGAAAAACACTCTTTTTGAAGATAGCTGTTATTCTTATTGGAATCCCAATTCTCGCTTTGTGCATATTTTTAGTGCCTAAGATTGGGAATTTTGCTGGAGAATTGTATCCAGAAACGGCTTATATGAAATCTCTCGTTTTAATCGATATGTACGCAGCAGCGATTCCTTTTTACTTTGCTCTGTATCAAGCTTTTAAACTTTTAAGCTATATTGATAAGAACCAAGCGTTCTCGGAATTATCGGTAAAAGCTTTAAAGAATATAAAATACTGTGCCATCACAATCAGTACCTTGTACCTGCTAGGTATGCCACTCTACTATCTCATGGGGAAGAGAGTTGACCCTCCAAGTTTCATACCAATGGGATTGGTCATTATTTTCGCCTCTATGGTGATCGCCGTTTTTGCTGCTGTTCTCCAAAGACTTTTACAAGAAGCTATTAATATAAAATCAGAAAATGATTTAACGGTCTGAGGTGGAGCATATGGCAATTATTATTAATATTGATGTGATGTTAGCAAAACGAAAAATGAGCGTAACGGAGCTTTCGGAGAGGGTTGGAATTACTATGGCGAATCTTTCCATTCTGAAAAATGGGAAAGCAAAAGCGGTGCGTTTTTCAACTTTAGAAGCGATATGTAAGACTTTGGATTGTCAGCCAGGTGATATTTTGGAGTACAAAAGCGACGAAGACACTCAATAAAAACAGACAACAAATTTATTTAACTAACGGGTCTCTTTAGTTCAACAAATCTTGTAGCAGTTTGCCGCGGCAACTGCTCCTTCTGTCGTAAATCTAACGGAGTTTATAAAAGACGTAATACATAGCTCAGATTGGAGAAATTATGTTATGAGCCAATTTATACCAATTAGGGATGTCCTAGGAGATCCTAATAAATTTTCTTGGGCGGATTCTTTATTTCTTCCAGAGAACGAAGATTGGAACTTAGACAGTCCTTCTGCAATAATAAATATGGATGATCTGGCACATGATGAAGAAGCTCCACAGTTTGCCATTGATAACGGGTTGGTCCACGTATTAAATATTAGCGAAGTCCAAGATATAGTGAGTAACGCGAGGCAACAACGAGCAGACTGTACTTTGAATGACTTGATCAGTGCATTCTTGTTTTATTATCGACATGATGCATTCATTTCTTTTGACTGAAGGTGGTCCGGATTGAACTAACGGATACGATAGTTGAAAAATTTGGCGTAGAGTTTCTTATCCCACGAACTGAAGAAGCCATTCACGAAAGAAATTCGCAAGAAGGATAATTACGGCGCTTGTCGTGGGAAAGCCGGGGATCGATTGGAAACCGGGAGAGACCTACTCCAAAAATAGGCCGATGGCGGTTGCTTTTAAAGATGACGGAAGCATAGAACGTGAACTTTGGGAGCGTAGCGAACAGTTTCTTAAACCGTACCTTCCTGACTTAGGTTGAGTTTATAAAAATCATTGGCATGCGCTAATGGGACACTATAGTTGAATGACGAAGCTGCCGACACGATCGGCGGCTTTGTTACGTTAAAGGGCAGGTTAGTTTGGTGGCTGTCTTGAATATATGGAATAGCAATTTACAGCTGCTTTTTAGTCAGGGGGCAAGCCAGCGTGGAACAGTAGCCGCGTTACGCTAATGGGTGGATAATTCCAATATGTGGAAGCACGAAATGGAGG
>NZ_WHOC01000013.1:0-15879 GCF_013141785.1 Paenibacillus germinis | reverse complement strand
ATGAGGCTGTAGCGAAAAGCGTTAATTCATGATAACATAACTGAAATTGTAAACATGGGATGGGCGCCAATGAAAACTTTTTTCTTACGAACGTTTAAAGGGAGAATGATTTTATATTACTGTACAATATTCATTATTTTTATTGGGCTTTTAGGTGGTGTCACTTATCAGCTTTTCATGAACGTCATGACAAATCAGATTTTACAATATACGGAAAAGATTATTGAAGAAAAAAGAAGCAGCATTGACTCGTATTTTAACCAAGTTGTCAATCTGGTCCAAATATCGGCCGGGAGCCAGGTGCTTCGTGACGCAATAAAGCAACAAGATAACCAAGACATTATCTCAAAACTCTACTACCAAAGACAAGTGAGCGATTATTTTACTAACATTCTTCGCTTTAATAGCAATATTCATGATTTTTTAATCATTAATGAAAAAGGCTACATTTATGCCCAGTCGGGGGCAACAGTGAGTAATGCTTATAATTTTTTTGACCAGCCCTGGTTCCAAAAGATCACTAGTAATTACTTTTATGTTTATTTTCTAGGCGTTCATGAGAACAATTACTATATCTTAGAAAACAATAATGAAGGGAATGTCGTTTCTGCCATTGCTCCAATTTACGATATAAATAGTGTGAGTTCTGATCGAAAAGTGTATCTGCTTTGTAATATGAATGTTAAAGGAATAGAATCCATCAGCAACGAGACACTGCTCGAGAAAACGGGTTACATTGCGATATTGGATCAAAACAACAATCCCATCTATAAGACGACGGACGCTCAATTTTCTCTTGATTCAGAGCTTGGGCGAACCAACTATTTTAAACAAGAGAGCGGAAATTTTACAGTAGGGAATGGTTTGAAGAAATATTTGATTGTATATAAAACCCTGAAAACAACGAATTGGAAGGTTGTAGCCTACATCCCCTATAGTGAAATGTATGCACATACTGACGCAATACGTTATATTGTCCCCATATCGATCCTTGTTGTGATTGCCTTAGTTGTCCTAGCATCCATTCTAATTGCTGCACGAATCAATAAACCTTTGATGCGTCTGACAAGCAAAATGTATTTGATCGAGGGTGGCCACACGGACGTGCAGTTGTTCGATGATAGTACGGAAGAGATTGAAAAGTTAACCCGACGGATCGATTCAATGATAGATAAAATTAAAACGCTTACTGAAGAAAATTTCAGTTATATCCTGCAGAATAAGGAAAGTGAATTGAAGATTTTGTTAAGCCAGATAAACCCTCATTTTTTGAATAACACCTTGCAATCGATTAAAGCAATGGCAGTCATCGGGAAAACGGGCGAAATTAGCCGGATGGTTACCTTAATAGGCAATATGCTCAGATATGCGATAAACTCCTTTCAGGATGTGGTGACCATTCAAGATGAGATTGATCATATTACGAATTATTTGAAGATCCAAAATTATCGTTATCCCGAGAAATTCAAGTATGACATTGTCATATCCGATGAGCTACGAAGATCATCCACGCCTAAACTGATTCTGCAACCCGTGGTGGAGAACGCTATTCTTCATGCTTTTCAACAGTTGCAAGAAGGCAGAATTGAACTGAATTTCGATGCTGTCTCGCAGGGTATTCGAATAACTATTTTCGATAACGGCAGAGGTATGACTTCGGTGGAACTGGAAAATGTATCAGAAAAACTATCGAAATTTGATCCCGATGAGGAGTACACAGGTGGCGTTGGACTGAGAAACGTTCATCAACGTATTCGGAACAAATATGGATATCCTTACGGAATCACGCTTTCTTCAGAAATAAATATCGGTACTTCTGTAACAATCTTGATTCCCAGGTTAGGAGATGCGTAATGATAAAAATGGTTATTGCCGACGATGAAATTTTGACGTTGGACATGCTGGAACATATTATCGATTGGAAGAAGTTGGGTATAAGGATAGTTGGTAAGGCAACCAATGGAAAAGAAGCCTTGGAACTGATTCATCGTGAAAATCCTGAGATCTTACTTACAGATATACAAATGCCACACATTGGCGGCATCGAGTTGATCAAGATGCTGGCACAATCACATCCTAACCTTAAAATCATCATTCTTAGCGCCTATGGCGAGTTTAAATATGCTCAGGAGGCGATTCGTTACGGTGCAGCGGGCTATTTGGTAAAGCCTATTGATGAGCTTGAACTCGAAGAAATGATTAATCAAAGTATAAAATCGAATCTTGAATGGATTGGCAAAGAACAAGAGGCTGCTTATCGCAAGCTATTGATGACTCGGAATGGTACTCCCGCGTTGCTTCAAACGATGGCAAGCAAAGGTATTCGTGTATTTCATAATTTTCGCATGTTTATCATTCAAGCCGATCCGTTTTCACTAAATGATCAACTTCTTCTTGATGATCAGAGTTCTTTCTTTTCTGATAGAGTTATTCAAGTCATACGGCAATACATGTCTGAACAATCGATTCCAGGGTACATTTATGAGTTTCAGGAAAAAGAATGGCTATGTATTGCTGAGCAATCGGAGGGATTTGGGAACCACATCATCCAGTTGCTTTTAATGGAGCTTCCATTCCATGTCGTTGTTGGTGTGAGTGACTTGAAAGAATCCTTGAATCAGCTACATGAAGCATATAGCGAAGCTATGGATTGTTTAAGTTATCGCTTTCTTTTTAGTTCTGACAATGTATTAGAATACGAGGAATTGATGTTATCGGGTTCAGGTAGTTCCTATTACCATGAAGAAGTATATATGAAAGTACAATCTTTAACTGATGAAATTGTGTCAGAACCACTCGGCTACACGGATTGGCGAAACAAGCTAACGCGTATTTTAAACGAAACAACGGGTCACCCTGAGGGTATTTACTCTCTGTTATTTGGCATGCTAGTTAGACTTCGAATGAAAAAGTGGGAAAAGAATAATGGACTCGATCACGCGGGTATTCATCCTGTTTCCATTGAAGCTCTAAAGAAATATAAGACTTTAGAAGATCTGCTCGATTATTTGGAGCAAACGATTCAACAGATGGGCCAAGAATACAACGTTTCAAGTCAAGGAAATGAACTAGTAAATAAGGCGAAGGACTACATTCAAGCTCATTACAATAAACAGATCACATTGGAAGCCATTTGCTCACACATTTCAATTAGCAAAAATTACTTTAGCTCGCTGTTTAAAAAAGAGACAGGGATGAATGTATGGGACTATTTAACCATCGTGCGGATTGAATACGCAAAAAAACTTTTGGCAAATACTACATTGAAGAACTATGAGATCGCGGAGCAGATCGGTTATGAAAATCCGAGTTATTTTACTAAAATGTTCAAAAAACTAACCGGCGCACTACCCCAAGAATATCGAATGGACCCTCATGTAGAGCGAGGATAGTAATATTGGAGCAGAAAGAAAGTAATATTATTTCTTCTGAGAAAGCGATTCCAATTTTATAATGAACATTGTAAGCGCTGTTATAGAGGCTTGGGATCCATATTGAGGAGGGTTTTTTTTATGAAAAAGAAGGTTTCGATTGCTTCACTGGCACTAGTGTTACTTGCAACGTCTATTTCTCTAACGGGATGCGGGGCGGGAAAAGAAACGAATGCAGACTCGTCAACTAAGAAAGTAACGATCCGAATAGCGTCAATTAATCGAGACGAAACTCGAAAAGCATTTCTTGATATGGTCAAGGAAAAATTCCCTAATATTACAATTGATTACAATTTCATCGACAATAACACATTTGCTGATGTGGTAACAACTCAACTTGCCTCAGGTGCTGGTCCAGATATTATTGAAGGATATGATATTAAATGGGTCAAAAACGGCTATTTATTGGATTTGACTGGCAAGGAATTCATCTCTAAGTTTACCGATAATGGATTAAAACCAACGAATTATGAGGGCAAGATCTACGGAATTCCGACTACGGGATGGTTTGAAGGTGTTTTTTATAACAAAGACATTTTTGATAAATTTGGGCTAAAGCCACCGAAAACGTTTGATGAATGGCTGGCCATCCATGAGAAATTGAAACAAAACGGTGTGAACCCGCAAGCAATGGGGGCCCAATCTTGGGAACCAATGATGAAGCAATCGATGTCGATGGCTTTCAACGAATTTTATTCGAAACCTGAAAATAAAAATTTTGACCAAGACGTACAAACAGGCAAACGTAAGATTTCTGAATGGTCGGATGCGTTCAAAAGCTGGGATGAAATTATTCAGAAGAAATATCTAACCCAAGATATGCTAGGTATCACATATGACCAAGCTTTGGATGAGTTTGCTTCAGGCAAAGCTGCTATGTGGGAGTCCGGCCCGTGGTCCTATGATGCAATGATGAAGAAAAATCCGAATTTAAAGCTGGATATGTTCCCATTGCCGGGTAAAACTTCATCAACAGGATATTTAGTTGGCGGTCCTGGAAATCCATGGAGTGTTAACGCGAAGGGTAAGCATCAAGCGGAAGTACTCGAAATTTTGAATTTGATGGCAACACCAGACGCTCAAAAAGCGTTAATGAAAAGTTATTTTGGACCTTCTTTCCTTAAAGGATTAGATAATCCAGAATTGCCACCACAATATACAAGTGTTAAAGATGCGTTCGTGCAAGGCAGAGTTTACGCTCCTTGGCCATATTGGGGACCATTAGGCGGTTCTAACTTTATTACGGAATTGGGTAAATTGCTTCAAGATCACCTTGCAGGTGATAAGACAATCGAGCAAGTGCTTCAAAAAGCAGATAAAATAGCCGCTGACTTTATTCAACAAGCCAAATAATAGGTTGCTCAAATAAGCGAAGTAAACTTTCAGGAGGATGTGTTTATGTGAATAATCACATCCTCTTTTAATTAATGAGGTGAATTTGATGATTAGGGGAATGCAATTTCGAAGAGATCTAGTTTTTGTTGGATTCATTTTGCCCGCATTTTTAGGCTATCTGATTTTTTATTTATATCCGATGTTTGCCACTTTTCTATACAGCTTTACAGACTGGACTGGGTATCGAAAAGAGATACATGTTGTAGGGTTAGATAATTTCGTGAAATTATTTCACGATGAGGATGTCTTAGTTGGTATTAAGAACTCGGTCATTTACGCGCTTGCCATGACCATCTTTCAAAATGGGCTTGCAATTCCTTTGGCTGTTGCATTGCACCGTCCTTTAAAATCTCGAAACCTATTGCGTACTATTTTTTTCCTGCCTGCCATCTTAAGTCCTATGGTTGTGGGCTTCTTGTGGAGTTACATCATGTCTGCAACAGATCACGGCGTTCTGAATCAGCTGTTAGTTAGTATTGGCTTCAACAAAGTAAATTGGTTAGGTAATCCCAGTTTAGCGCTTTACTCCGTGATTTTAACACAAGTTTGGCAATGGACAGGGTACGCAATGGTCATCTACTTGGCTAACTTGCAAGGGATTTCGAAAGAACTGTATGAATCCGCAGGAATTGATGGGACGAACGGTTGGCAAAATTTTTGGTATATTACGCTACCTATGCTTATTCCGTCCATTACTTTCAATACTGTTATGAGTATGATCGGTGGATTAAAAGTATTTGATGTTATTTTTGCAATGACGCATGGAGGCCCAGGTCATTCAACAGAAACGATAGTGATGACGTTGATCACCAAAGGTATCACACAAACGCAATATGGATATGGATCAGCGTTTGCAGTAGTGTTTTCACTTATCATTATGTTAATTACGTTCATTCAGTTGCGAGTTTTGAAACGATGGGAGGAGAAGTTATTTTGAACAAGCGTATGCTCTCTAATCAAGCAGCTCGTTCCCTCTCCTATTTTAAAAAAGGAGTCAAGGGTGACCTGATCCTGGAAGCTATTCTGATTATCATTGCACTCATTTCTTTATTGCCTATTTATTACTTGGTGAATACGACTGTACGAACGCCAGAACAGGTGATAGCAAGTCCATTCGGTTTCCCTGAACAATTGGATTTTAGCGGGTATGTAAAAGCTTGGAACATGATGAATTATCCGAATGTGTTTAAAAATAATTTGATTATTGCAGTTGTTTCGGTCAGTGGAGTCATATTAATATCCGCCATGGCAGCTTATGCATTCGCGAGACGTCCAGGCAAATTGTTTAATTGGATATTTGTCTCCATTCTGATTGGGGTTATCATGCCTTATCAGGTGGCTACCATTCAACTATTTCGAGTTTTAACAAACTTACACTTAACAGATACCTTGTTAGGCGTTATCCTTGTCGAAATCTTCGTTTCTGTTCCGTTCAACGTATTTTTAATTAAAAATTTTATCAATAGTGTGCCAATTCAGTTAGAAGAATCCGCCTATATAGACGGTGCCGGTATTTGGAAGACGTTTTGGAGAATAACGTTCCCATTGCTACAACCTGTAATTGCTACTTTGGCAGTTTTGGATTCATTAAGTGTATGGAATGACTTTTTTACACCATTATTAATTCTGCAAACGAGGGCCAAAGGAGTCATTTTACTCGAGGTGAATCGAAACGTGGGTCAATTTCAAACGGACTGGACGAGTTTCTTCCCGATGATGATATTGGGGGTTGCCCCGTTGGTGATCCTGTACTTATTTATGCAAAGGTTTATTGTCGAGGGTGTCTCAACTGGAGCCGTAAAAGGATAATATGCTGCAGAATTCATAGGTAGTCGCATACGGTGTGAATGTTAGGAGGAGAGAAAACTGAAACAATTAGAGAAAATCTATATCGTGTTTAAAACACACGTAGACTTGGGATTCACGGATTTAGCCAGCAATGTGCTAAACCAATATAAAGAGGAAATGATGAATGACGTTCTAGCCATATGTGAAAAAACGAAGAAAGACGGGCCGGATCATCATTATGTTTGGACACTTCCGGCGTGGATGCTGAAGGAATGCTTGGATACTCCTGATTTGGATAGAAAGAAAGACTTGGAAGCACTGATTCATAACGGACAACTTCGTTGGCATGGGCTCCCATTTACAACCTCGACTGAATTTTGCGGCACTGAAGAATATATAAGAGGACTATATTTCTCGGAAAAGCTGCGTGAACAATATGGACATTGCGCTGTATCCGCCAAAATGACAGATGTACCAGGTCATACGTGGATGCTGCCAACATTCTTGAAAAATGCAGGTATTGAATTTTTGCATTTAGGCGTTAATTCGTGTTCCTCACCTGTCGAGGTGCCACGATTGTTTCATTGGGAAGGACCTGATGGCAGCAGAGTATTAACCTATTATTCAAAAGGCGCATACGGAACTGAGCTCACTCCGCCTGAAGATTGGCCATACCCCATATGGATAGCGCTGCTGCAAACGCACGATAATATCGGGCCTCAAGATGGCAGTGTGGTTCAAGACTTGTTGGATGAGATCGCCAAGAAGTATCCGAATACAGACGTTAAAATCGGAACGATGGATGACTTTGCTCTTGATTTTATTGGCAGAGATTTTCAGGATATACCAGTGATTCGTAAAGATCTAGCTGATACATGGATCCATGGTATTGGCTCCTATCCAGGAGAGGTATCCCGTGTGCGGAGATTGCGTTCGGAGATTGCAACACTGGAAAGTTTATCAACGATTGAACATCTTCAAGGAGAGAAGGGTGCAGATCAGAGTACCTCAATCGCAGAAGCTTATGAGCAAACGCTGCTCTTTGGCGAACATACGTGGGGTATCGATATTAAATCGAATTTGTTACCTGGCCGAAATAGTGAGCGTGCTTTTGGCAAGAAGAATATCGAGAAAGACAGAGCGATGTTTCCTGCCTCTTATGAAAAGACAGAAGCATCTTGGACAGAACAGAAAAACTACGTAGACCAAGCTGAAAAAGCAATAAGTGTGATTAAGCCTTTTACGGAAATGGATTCAAATATCATTGGTGTATATAACCCACTTACATGGAATCGTTCGGATTCGAAAATCATGCTGGATAACCGTAAGGGTGGCACCCTAAAAGATATGGAAACGCAGGAATCTTATTTCGTAAATGAAGCCGGTGAAGCGTATATTGGGGAATTGGGGCCAATGGGTTACCGTACTTTCGACTATGCGGAGAGCACTGGATCTGATCGTACAGATGAAATCGCAGTAATAAATGCTGAGTATGCTAAATTGGAAAATCATGCAGTTCGTATAGAGGTCAGTACGCTGACAGGATGTATAACTAGCTTTTATGACAAGAAGAATGAGAAGGAATGGGCGGTAAACGGAAGGTTCGGTCAATACGAATATGATGTCTACGGTAAAGAGGAAATGCTGAATTATGTAAAAAAATATGCCTACGATTTAACGGATTGGTATATTAACGATTTCAGTAAACCAGGATATCCACGAATCAGTCATAAGAGTTACGTGGTCAACAAAACTGATGTGAAGATTTCTAATCGTAATGGATGTGGAATCATTGAAATTAGCTTTCGTACACCAACGGAAAGTTATGAGGAGTTTGGGAACGGCGAAGAAATAAACGTGAAAATCTGCTTGGAAGAGGATCAATCTTTCGCTGATATTCAGGTGACTGTTAGGCAGAAAGCGTCTTCCGCATTTGCCGAAAGCGGTCATTTTACGTTCGCACTTAACGCCGATCATCCGAATTATCGTTTTCAGAAATTAGGCAGTGTAGTGAATCCAATTGATGATATTGAAAAAGGTGCAAATACACGTCTTCATTGTACAAGTCAGTGGGTAGATGTACAGGACGATCATGTCGGATTGGCGATCATTCCTATAGATACACCGTTGTTTTCGATTGGAGAGAAAGGCATTTACCAGTATTCGAAAGAGTATGTGCCACAGCAGCCGATCTTGCATTTCAACTTATTTAACAATCAATGGGGGACGAATTATCCGCAATGGATCAGCGGCACTTTTCAATATTCATTTCGGCTTGCACCGCATGCAGGGGATTGGAAGATAGGGCGAGTTCAGCAGCTTGCTGCAGAAGCATTCACGCCGCTTCATGTGACAACCGGATGGAATCCTAATGCGCCTATACATTATGGTCTCTTGAAGGAAGAAATCGACGGTATCCACGTCCTATCCTTCAAAAAAGCGGAACAGGGCGATGCCTATATATTACGATTCCAAAATTTGCTGGATTCGCAAACGTCGGTGAAACTATCATTTCATGAAGCCATCCAAAATTTAAAAGAATGCGACCTTGTCGAAAGAAACATGCGACCTGTATTGGACTTCAGTAGAGAGCATTTCACAGTAACGATGAATCCCTTTGAAATTAAAACAATGAAGATTCAGTTTGCATAGATATCAATACTACGTATAGAGGAGCTCCAAACAAGAAACTTACAAAATAAAATTCAATTGCAGACTACGATTTCGATTTCTTGGAACAAAAATTATATTCAGCAGTGATTGGCGATATTTTGGATGATCTTGGATATCGGAATCAAACCTTCGGTGCAGGCGTACGCTTACTTGATTAACACAAGTGAAATCCAAAGCAAAAAAATAAAATTGGTGTGAAATGTAAAAAATGAGTTGACAATACATATAGTTAGGCGCCATACTAATTATATGACCAAAGGAACTAAGATAACAAATGACATTGACGCTATTCCCTCGCTTGAACAATCCAAGCGTCAGGTTGATCGGTATAATCTAGACATAGACGCACAGGCTGTGCTCGTAGCGTCTAGGCTGATGGCAGCGGGAACCAAGCTTGGACATGCATCGGAGATTCATTTCGCCAGATTCGGCTTATCAACAGGGCGATATCGTTTATTGGCTGATCTTGAAGATAACGAAGGAGAAGTGTTGCCCTCGCAATTGGCGGAGCATCTAGGTGTTAAACGTGCAACAGTGACTGGTCTTATCGACACTCTTGAGCGAGATGGCCTCGTATCCCGGCGATCAAGTTCAGTCGATGGCCGTCAGAATGCGGTCATATTGACAGAGCAAGGAGCGAAGAAGCTCCGTGAAATGGCTCACGAGCATTTTGCACGACTGGAAGCTATGGTAAGCTTACTCAGTATTGAAGAGCGTGGCGTATTTCTCGACCTGCTAGGCCGAGTTACACAAGGCATCTCAGCACTTACGGACTAACCAGGAGGTAAAGGAACATATCAGTAATGAGTAGAATGGGCTAGTGAAGCTAGCCCTTTTTCACTCTATATAGTTAGCCTCCTAATTATATTATTACGGAGTCAATTGCTGAACAATTTATAAGAAGAAAGGAAGGATGTAACTGAATGAATAAGTCGGAATATCCAAGTAAGACAGAAAGTATTATCGACATCAAGGCCGTTGGTGCTGGTGCAAAGACTTTTGTTCTCTGGCGTGAAGTTGTCATGGCTTATGTCTCTCCAGCCATTATGGCAGGTATTGGGGGATTGGTCACCGCCGACAAGGGGCTCCAAATAGCGTCCTTGACCACAATAGGCGGAACATCGGCTTTGATAGCTTTGATGCTTGGCCTTTGGCTGCGCATCCGGGGAGGTCGTAAACGGTGGCTCGTCGCCTTGCCTCACTTGATTGTGGTTGGGCTGTTCGCGTTGATGGGAGCCATGTTTGGCCTATGCGCCGCTTGGGCGACATCCAATTTACTAGGAATTATTATTCCCATCGATAACTTAGCTTGGGTCGATCGTGTTTGGATCGATTTCCCGTTATCCGGCGTGATTGCCAGCACGATCGTAACATGGCGGTGGCGTATTGCCGTCAAAACTAATTTTTCATCCAAAGGAGAAGATAAAAAATGATCGTTATTATTGGAGCAACAGGTACGATAGGTAGTGCGCTTTTGAAACGTTTGGTAGATCTTGGCGTGCCCGCCCGGGCGTTGAGCAGAGAGCCTGAGAAGTTGCGTGCTCAGATCGGGGATAATGGTCGGTCGACGATCGAGGTCGCATCGGCGGATGCTTCCGACCCCGAATCGCTGCGCCGTGCGTTTACAGGAGCTAGCCAGCTCTTCCTTGCCATGTCCAACAGTCCAAATCAAATCGAGTTGGAGATTTCGATCATTCAGATTGCTGCCGAAGTTGGCATCAAGCACATCGTAAAGATATCCAGTCCTGCTTTTGAGAGGAGCTCTCCAGTAGCAGTGGCAGGCTGGCATCAAGAAATCGAGAAAACCCTGAGCGAATCGGGTCTCACCCACACTGTGTTGCGCCCCTATGCGTTCATGCAAAACTTATTGCGTCTTGTACCAACGGTCACAATCCAAAATATTTTCTTCGGCGCCATGGGCGATTCGCCCTGTAACTTCATTGACTGTCGCGATATCGCAGATGTTGCCGCAGAGGTTTTGACCAATCGCGAGGTATCGGGCCAAATCTATACGCTTACTGGTTCGGAGATTTTCAGCTATCCCCAGATCGCGAGTAAACTATCCACCCTGCTTGATCGGCCGATAAACTATATCAACATGGAGCCACAACTACTACTCAATAATCTAATCGAGTACGGGCATATGCCTCCTTGGCTTGCGAACCACGTTGTGGAAATTCAAACCATGTCTACGGTAGTGCCAGAAAGGCCCACGGACACAGTAAAACGCTTGCTCGGTAGAGAGCCTCGCACGCTAGACGCTTTTTTGTACGAGTATGTAGAAAATTTCCGTTAGGGTGTGTTCACAACATTTGTGGAACGCTGTATTGAGAATGATATCTTCACTAGGGTGCGAAAAGCGATCATCGAAGCGGCTATATTATCGGGGGTAGCTCGGAGACAATTGAAGGCTTTACATATCAGCCAACTGGAGGCTATCCAACAGAACGTTTTACCGATATTGAGTGGGCAGTATGGGATGTTATTTACTTTGACAATGCCAAAGCTCATCTCGCTGAAATGGTAAGGGAACGTTTTCGAAATTTGATTGGTTGTACGACCTGCCTTGGTGCAGTTGACCGTCCAATTAGACGCTCCATTATAGAACGGTTCCACTAGATAATTACCTCTTTCAGTATTCAACGAATGGTGAATACTACTGGTAGTAATCCAAAGGATCCTCGCCGAAAGGATCCTGAGAAAATGGCGATCCGTTATGAAATGAAGTATGAACATCTTGAAGAGATCTTTGATGTCGTCGTTTCAAATTATAACGGCACCCCACATGGAGCATTGTTTTACAATTCACCATTAGAAGCTTTGGAACAAAAGCTAAGTAAAGAGATGGGACCTAGATTCAACGGAAAAACCGTTAGCCAGTGATTTTACAGAATCAAAAAAGCTATTAGTCCAACAATAATGCCCATAATAACTCCCATAAATGCACCCCTCCATAATTCCCTTTTAATTGGTATGCCCCAAATAGACCGTAAAAATATTTCGGTACAATAGAGTTGTGGTTGGGGAGTAACGGGCAGTTTAGTTCCAATTTATGGTATCATGCCATTAGGAATATCATTACTTTGAATGGGATTGGAGACTTATGGGATGAGAATGTATACAGACCCTAGAGGCGAAGCTTACGAACAGGTCATAGATTTGGCGATACGGAACTCGGAGTGCTTTGTGCTTGGGGAGAAAATTGCGGCTGATGGGGGACAGGGCCATTACTCAAGCGTATTGGAAGCGTTGGAACCTTACCTGATGAAGACAATCGTAATACAAAGCGATCATATGGATGAGCTTAAACAAATAAGAAATACTTATCGCAGTCATGCCATTTATTCCGCGGGAACCTACTATATGTATAGATGCTGCGAAGAAAGCGGGAACCTACTAAAGCAAATGGCAAACCGTCTGGCGGATTGGCGTTTATGTGAATACACACACAATACGATGATGAAAGTAATCTCTTCACTTAAGCATGGAGTTAAATTGAACGAAATCGGAAGGATTATTGATTCGAGGCTACAAAAGGCGGCTATAATGTTATTAATAATTTGTGTAGTCACGGTATTGGGAAATCCTTACATGAGGCTCCAACAGAGATTCTTCCTGTTTATAACAAACACGATAAACGTGTATTGAAAGAGGGTTTAGTCATTACTATTGAGCCTTTTTTATCAACGGGTGCGGATTATGTCGTTGAGCAGTCGGATGGGTGGACTTTATGTCTACCGGACGGCGGCTTTGCGGCACAACATGAGCACACCATAATTATTACAAAGAATCAACCCATCATCGTGACGGTAGCTTAGGATATCTGAACAAAAGTGGGGGATTATGCTAACGGAATCGTTAGTTAAAATGAATCAGGGAGTAAGTTTTCCGTGCGGCAGCTACTCCCTGGTTTTTATTAAACACTAAATGGATAGTTCCAATATTATATGGGTCAATTGGATTTGTTCATTGAAGCTACTTTTAGCTAATTAGACGCCTGCAAGTTTCTTCCGGTCAGGTGTATGCGGAGGCTCTTCTAGCCATTCCCTTTCAATCAGCAAATCAGTTACATCTTTACCGAAACTCATTACTTCAACCATAAGCTTGGAATACTCACCAGCCAAATCAAGTCGCGTCGTCACGGATAGCGCATTTCCAAGATAGGTGAGAGCTGATGAATTAAGTATGTTAAGTAGATTTAGGATCAATTTATCTGAAAAAGGGGATACCGTTGATGTGGTGACTTCTGTATTGACCATGATTGTCCCGAGCAAATCATCTTGAACCAACTTATCGTTGATGAATTTGATTTGATCCATAGACAGTTGTTTTCCCCGTGCCAGTAAACGCTTAATATGTTCGTCCTTAACTACTTGCATAAAAGCTGTAAGAAGGATTAGCCCGAAATAATTCCGTTCTATGTTGAAGAACATTTCGGATATTTCCATTACATTCAGCGTTCTCTGCGGCCAAAACCATTTAGACAGAAAGTTTTCTTTCTTTTTAATAAAGGTAGCATGCTCCGGATAAGGGATCATTGGAGGTCGATCGTAGATTCCCTTGGTTAACATAAGTGTGATGGTTTTGTTGTACAAATCTGTTGTGGACCATAGACACTGAGTAAAATAGTTTCTTACATCCTCTCGAGCTGTGTTAGATAAAAACAAGGCATACTTCGTCAGGCCAATTCGGCTCAGAGAATACACATAACTCAGAGGGAATGTATCGAAAAATAGCGGGGGGGCTGTAACATTGACATCTGCATCAGTAAATCCAGTGGGGATAGGGAATTTTTCCTTTTCAAAAAGATGCTGAATGGTTTCTATGTGTGATTGCGCTAAGGTCAACGATAATTCAACAAGTGGCTTTACTTCGTCGTCTTCAGTTATTTTTAGTAAATACTTGGAGATACATATCGCTAAACTGTCACTAATGTAAGATGACCACAATGCGGATATTTCCGTTGAAGACAGTCCAACAACATGAGAACCGACCATTGATAACAACCCCTTAAGTGTAAAAATCAAATATTTATTCCACTCGGTAGCTAATGAGGGAAGTATTGTTAGTATATCCCACCCCATGTCAAGTTATTTATTCCTTCTGGATTTAAAAAACTTGTTACGCAACATAGAAGTGTCTGTAACAAGTCATACATTTTGCAAAGGCATACATTCTAACTTCAGTATGAAGAGACGAACCTTAATCGTATTTTTACAAGTGCATTTATTTGGATATAACAATATAGATGTTAAGGAATCATTCGAGAAATCATTTAAGCAACTACTTAATGAGGATGAGGTTGCAATTCTAGGTGGAATTACTTTTTTTGAAGATGAAGATAAATTCATTTTGCCAAGTTGCTGCTGCGGCTTAGAAGACTTGGTACTCGTTAATGAATCAATTATCAATAGAGTTAGTCCTTGGTTAGGGCATGATCCTAACCCAGGGATTAAGTATAGTAATAACGGTATTGTTAAAGTATGGTCAGATGATCAGAAGGAAGAAAATTGCCAATAGGGGATTTATTTTTATGTCGAGGCACAAATTGAATCACTGCCCGATCTTTAAGCTAACGCAGAACTATAGTTCAATATGCTGAGGGCTGCTGCGGGGCGGCCCTTTGCTCATGAACGGGCAAGATAGTTCAAAGATTTCGAAAATGGAGGTTAGTGAGGTTTATGGGTTTTTGTGTCAAACTTAAGTTGGTAGAATTAAAAGGCGATTTGGCTAAATATCAATATGGATTATGTGGTGAGCCCTTTGATGGCTTATTTGAAACTGATGTAACCAAGGTACTATCAGGAGAAATGCCAGGAGAAACATCCATGGACGAAATAGTAAATATAATAACTCAATGCACTGGGGAGGGAGAGCAATTACGCTCTGCAATACAAGCTTTTACTGCTATTTATAGACATTATCGAAAAACTGGTACATATATAGAAGACGGTGGCTATTACGCCTGATCATGCAACAGACCCTTACAGCCATTTAAGCTATTGGGTAGATTACTTGAAGAAGGAATTCAAATCTCTTTTGTAGAAAAAACCAAAAAAGAGAAAATTATTTAGTATTGCAGGAGATTATTATGGAAATTTCATTGATTAGGCATGGTAAATCTAAGTGTATAGAAAACAATCCGATAACCTGTAATGAATATAAAGATTGGGTTGAAAAATATGACAAATATAAAAGCGATTTCCGTACCTTTGTTTCGCGAAACAGAGCTATCTGTTCCTTCAAAAGAATTTTGGGGTTTAAAATTAAGTCCGAGTATTTGGACAGTGATTTTAAGATCCTTATGGTTAAGTGGTTATTCAAGGCAATGCGAGTCTTTGAGTAACGCAAAACAGAGGGCTAAAGAAGCATCTATACTATTAGTTAACTGTGCCAAAGAGCAGGAATCGGTTGCATTAGTTGGACATGGTTTTTTTAATCTATTGATAGCTAAAGAGCTACAAAAAAAGGGTTGGAAAGGTAAGAAAAAAACAAGCTCAAAACATTGGAATTGTACCACATATTCGTTGTTCAACTAACGAGGAACGATAGCATCATTACAACAGGCTGCCAGCATTATTGGCGGCCTGTT